>RFKI01000002.1 GCA_003694355.1 Bdellovibrio sp. | reverse complement strand
CCTTTTTTTCTGTAAAAAAAATTTTACTCTTTTGATCAAACTTGAACATCTCTCTAACAAAAGAAGATTAAAAAATTTTAAATTCCGAAAAGCTAACTTCTCTGAAATCCTCTATTTAAAAAATCTACATATCTTTATAAAAAATCTTTCTGATTACTTTTTAATACATTTCCAACATATTTTTTCCTCTTCTCATAAGAAAGGTGGCACCCCCCTTGCTCTAAGCCAAGCACAAGTTTTTTAGAAAGAACTTTAAAAATTAAAAACAAAAAAGAAAAAAGGAGGATTCCATGAAAAAAAATAATAAAAAAACAAGTTTTAACCTTTTAAAGGTAGCCCCCTCTCTTTTGCTAGGATTGAGTTTAAGCACAACAGCTCTCTCAGCAAAAGAAAAAAGCAAAATCAATACCTCTGCTAATTTGCAGTTAGATGTAAACTCCAATGAGGACGGAGATATCTCTGTAAAATCTCAACATATCTTATTTAATATTGGCGCCCAATTATCTGAAAAAACTAAAGCCAAGCTGGTTTTAGATATTGCTGATGCTCTGGGAAGAGAGTTCGCCAACTCAGGGGAAGACGTTAATGCTGTTATTGACGTCGAAAAACTGGTAGATGAATTAACCTTGGAAGCTCAACTCAATGACAACTGGTCTGTTACTGTGGGTAAACAAAATATTTTAGCTGCCATGGACGCTTTCGGGGGCTCAGCCTCTCAAGACTTACTCTATGATGCGAAAAGAATCCAACAAGTGGTTGGAGCCGTTCTTTTAGGAAAAACAGAATACATTGATGAGGTTCGCTTTATACTAACCGAATCTCCCGAAGGCCAGTTTGATATGAATATAAGTAGCGGAGACCCTACTGTAGGCATTGCTATTGCTCATAAAATTGGAGACATGCTCTCCTTGCAGGCTTCCTACCTAAACCAAGAAGGAAACAAAGGAAGTCAGGAAAGAGAAGAGCAATGGTCTATTGGCGCTCAATTTAAATATGATGAAAATATGAGTGCTTATGCTCTTGTGATCTTTAACGATAAAGGCAACGATGGAAGCACAACTGCTGTCCAAGGAGGAGCAAAATACAAAAATTTTGCTGTTGATGGCACAAAAACCAAAGACAAAAAAAGAGGAGAAGTTTCTTACAATCACCAAATCAAGAAAAATCTCTCCATTAAGCCTTATGTGGGATACACCAAAAACGACAAGAACAAAGATAAGGATGGTTTTGACGCAGGTGTAGAACTAAGACTTCAATTTGACTAAAAACATCTCCCCCCAAAAATTCATCTGGAGGCGTCTTTAAAAGATGCCTCCGGATTTTTTTGCTCTTTGTTGAGAGTATCTAAAAACTTTAATATGGCCTTAGCTAATTGCTCTGGCTGGTCAATGGGAGTCACATGCCGGGATTTTTTAATAACCACTAATTGGGCATTTGGTATCTGTTTGACATACTCTTTTTTATATGAAAGTGGCAAATAATCATTTTCAGCAGAAACAACTAATACAGGGACTTTAATCTCCTTAAGACGTTCTTTAACCCCCCACCCGACAATGGCCTTTATACAAGCCCTATAAGTTTCTTCATCATTTAATAAAAACCTCTCCAGCTCTCTTCGACGTATCTCTGCCTGGTCAGGACGAGGAAACACCTTATAAACCAAGACTCGAGCCATATTATGTAGCCCTAAAGTATTTAACAAAAGAAGTCTTGTATATAAAATAGCTTTTTCCCTAAGGGTTTTTAGTTTCACCTCAGGAACTGAGTTAACGATAATAAGGTTTTCCAATAACTGTGGATAATCCACTGCAAATTGAAAGGCTATCATGCCTCCCATGGAACACCCACCTATAGTGACCTTTTTAAGACCCATCTTTTCAATAAAAGCCTTTGCATCAGCAGCAAACAGCTCCATTGTAAAAGGCCCCTTTGTTTTTTCACTTTGGCCATGACCTCTAACATCATATGTATAAACAGTGTATTTAGAAACCAAATAAGAACGCACTTGTTCCCACTCCAAGTGAGAACTTCCCAAACCATGGATCAAAACAATAGGAGGACCTTTTCCCTTCTTTTCATAATACGTCCTTACCCCATTAATAACGATATTTGGCATTTTTGAAGCACCCCTTTATAAACTGAGGACTATTATTAACACTTTTTATTGAAGGGGCAATATTTTTAAGTACTCTTTCTTAGTTGTTTTACAAGAAAATATATAAGCAAAACTCTCTTTCCAAAAATGAGGATTTAAAGGACGACAGTTTTCAGAAAAAGAAACGTCTAAGTACATAGGTGAAATTAACTGACTATTCTGAACAACCCACAAGTAAACATGGCGTGAAGAAAGCTGAGAAGCATTCACGTAAAAGGCGGGTCGGGGCCCCTTCTTTACCGCTCCAAAAACAATCGGATAAAGAGTTTCAGAAAAAAGATGCCCTGGCAAAAAACTGGATCGGATAATGGATCTCTTTATGATTTTAACAAGCCCCTTCTTGGTAAAAACATTTAAAAACAAATGACTTTTGGTCAGAAAAAAAGCATAAAATCCTTCTGGCAACCAAAAACCATGCAAATAATTTAAAAGCCCATCTTTTTTATCTTTTTGAACAACATCATAAGCAAATAGGTTCTCTATCCCTACAACTTGCCCTCGCGTACTAGAAAGAAGTCCCACAAGAACAGGACGAACATGAAACTGTGGAGATAATGAAGTTAAATCTGTGGATAAAAAATAAGAAAAGCCGTCGATATCCATATAAGAAAACGAACTTTTTTGAAAAGGCTTTGCCCCATCATAAAGCAAATCTGTTGTAACCGGCACATCATAAAAATCTTTGACAAACCCTCTCCCCACAGAAAAAAGCAAATGAATTTTCTGGTCTTTTTTAAAAAGAGCATGAAACTGCACCTTTTCAAAAAAACGTTTTTTTAAAGTATTTCTTACAAACTCTTCAAATTGAGGGCCAGCAAAAGCTCTTAAATGTATCAAATGTCCTTCTGGTTCATAAAAATAAAGTCTCTTTTTTAAAACATCTTGATTCACGTCTAAGGGGCTTGAACTAAGATCTCTTTGAGGTAACTGTCCTCGCCCTAAATAAAGAGGTAACTTAATTTTCTGCCCTCTTGGCAAACTCCATGGAATGAAAAAGAAGTCTTTGGATCCATTTAAAAAGTTTCTTTTTTCGCGAAAAGAAGGCGCCACTTTACCTTGATAATTCAGTTTAAAGGTCAATTTCTTTTTCAAATTTGGAAAATAAAAATGAAACCCAATATAAGACTGTGTGTCTTTCGAAAGCGTCCTCATAAAATAGTCATCAACTCCGTCATCATCTAAGTCTATTTTAAGAATAGAAATCAACCGGATGGCCTGCGGTAAAGAAACGGTGAAAACTTTCTTATAACGAGTTTTCCCCTGAGTTAAACGATAGATATTTACGTTTAAATCCAACTTTGGTTTGCTCAACGTATAATATTCAGGAACATCTAAATTACTTTTTTTATAAACAGGCACTGTCCTTATCTGTTCCCAAACCCCCTGTGGCAAATCAATTTCCTCAACATCAGAATCTCCTTCAAGAGCACGAGACACTACCACTTCGTGCAAAAAAGTTTTTGGTTTAGTATTTTTATAAGATATGGTGACCGAAAACTTTAAATGACTGTGTTTTTTGTCGTCTTTTACTTGAGCCCGAAGAGACAAGAACTTTTGCCCAGATAAAACTGGAATGAAAAACTCTTTTTTCAAAAAAATGATATTGGGATTTAAACTTTTAACATGAACAACAACCTTTTTGGCCTGCCTCCAGTAGCTCTTTATAGGCAAAGAAAGTCTTATTGTTTTCTTTGAACGCTGATACAAAATCCGGTCCATTTCCTTAAAAACAGGAGCCACCACAGGTTGAGGACTCCATTGAAGAGCTCTATTGAGTTGAACCAGTCCTCCCTGAACCCACTTAAAAGTGTGAGTCATCACTTTCTTTGAAGACAAGAACAAACGGGCCCATATTTCTTCAAAGTTTTGCCCTTTACCCATAGCTTTCAAGAGGGCAACCATAGCAGTTACATAAGGAGCTGCCTGACTGGTTCCACTTTTATAAGCATAGCCCAGACTATCAAAATTAAGAGCATACTCATGACTTAAATAAAGGCTTAAAATATCTTCACCAGGAGCCACAAAGTCAACATGACCTCCAAAGTTAGAAAAGTCTGAAAAATAACCTGCGTTATCTACGGAAGCCACGCAAATAACACCCCGATAAGCACAGGGAAAAAGAGGAGAATTATTATCATTATTGCCTGCAGCAGCCACGATACTCACTCCACGATCTAAAGCAAACTTAAAGGCCTCTCTCAAATACTTTGTATCCATGCGCATGGGCCACCCCAAACTTAAATTGATCACTTGGGCCCCCATTTTAACAGCATATAAAATGCCCTTAGCCACACGATCAGAAAGAGCCAAAACTTTCTTTTTACCCTTCTTGCCTTTTGGAACCGAAGCCATCTGCTTTTCAGCCTTTTCCCGCATGGTTACCTTAACAGGAAGAATTTTTATACGATTTGAAAATCCCGCAACTCCTAGATGATTATTCAACTCAGCAGCAATAATACCAGCCACATGAGTTCCATGCCCAGAATCATCCATTGGTCGATGAGCTAACCTCTTATCTCGGGCTGTAAAATTCCACCCCATGCAATCCCCTTTATAGCCATTATGATCTTTATCTTCTTGAGGCCGCAGGGGAAGAGAGCCATCCTTTTCACATTCTGGTTTATTTTTATAAATATTGTTTTTCAAATCAGGATGATTAAAATCCACGCCACTATCTAAAACCGCTACAATGATATCTTTTTTCAAGTCTCTTTCAAGATTGACCCATCCGATATCATAGCCCCTTTTCCCTTGAATGCGCTCGGAATGCAAATCATCTATAGGGCGAACTAAAATTTGCCCACGATTGGACATTCCCCACTGGTACCCCCAAAGAGTGTCATTTGTTCTGGGACTCCTTTCAAAGTCTGGAATTATAGAAAATGTTTCCAAGCCAAATACAGGCTCCAAATTTTGCACTAAAGGATCTTGTTTTAAAAGAAACTCTTGTTCTGGAGATAGCTTCGCCTGATACACACGATTAAAATATGAAGATTTAATGGAAGAAAAGGGAACGAGGTGAACTTGGTACTTTCTGGAAATTCTCTGGAGCTCATGAGAGCTTAACTTTTTTTTAAATTCAACGACAACTTCTTTAAAACTCCAAAGCTCTAACCCTTGAGCTTTGGACAAAGAAAAAAGGCAAACAAATAAAATCCCCCAATATTTTTTCATCGCAACCGCCTTAAAATCCAGTATATATTAAACTCTCCCTCTAAAAGATGGAGCTTGTTTTGTATATATTTTAAAGGCCCCTCCCATTTAGGACTTCCAATCTCTCCCAGTTGAGAAGAGAATAAGGGCTCATCTCCAGATTCATCTCCTTTACGAAAACCATTTAAACGAGCTTTGACATAAAGATTTCTTTTGCCACCAATAACCTTTAAAAACCCCTTAAACTCCAAAGACTGCTCCACAAGAGACATCAGCTTTAAACAGAAAGGTCCGGCCTTTCTGTACACCGCTTCTTGAAGCCCTTTAAAACAATTGTTTCGAAATGTTCTAAATCTTCTTAAGGCTCGTTCTTGAGAAGACTCATACCTTCCTGGCTTTCTTGGTCCAGGCAAGCGGTAAATACGATGAGGCAAACGAGAATATTCTTGCAAGAACGATTTAAAATCTCCAGCAGATAAATGAACTAGATTGTCTAAAGCCTCTTTGTAAAGATAGATGTCCAAAGTCAGCACATATAACTGTATTTCTTTTGTATCATTAAGCTCTTCTTTCGCAAAAAATTGAAACTGATATTGTTTTCTTAAATCTCGAATCAAATTCATGATTTGATCTTTTGAAATACTCCAGCCCTTCCAAAAATATTGAATATTAAAAAAAATATCTTTTGCCTCACCAGATTCTTTATTCAAAGGCACCTCAGCTTCAAAAGAAGCACGCCGCCCCACTGAACGCCCACCAATTGTATCTCCAGGGTTTCCACTTGTTGTATTGGGAATAACTATATTTTTAGTGTCTAGTGTTTCCCTTAAAATTTCATCTAACCCATCAACAACAACACTTTGATAATCAGAGCCTCGACGAGTGCCCACCTGATACCTGAAAAAATTTTTTTGATCACCGCCAGGAGATTGAACCTGAAACCATATTCTTGAAAAAAGGCCCAGATTTTGATAAGAAAGAATTTTCAACTCTGACTGCTTTTCCAGAAGTCTATAGTCTATCTTAAAAGGTGGAGCCACTTCTCTCAAATACTCTAAAGATTGGCCCTTAAGGATACCCGCTATAGCTGATAAATTCCTAATTAAATCAGGATTATTTTGAAGTTTTGGCGTAATATCCAACTCGTGAAATTGCAAAGAAGAAGAGCCCCCAAGCCTTTGACCTCCGATCTTTAAAACCTGAATTCCCGCTTTCCACTCAAAGGCCAAAGAGAGTCGATGAGTTCCTGCAAAATCCTTATAAACCTGAATGGTGTTTTTATCTTTTCGAAAAATATGCAAACGTGAAATCAATGTTTGACGACTACCAAAAAGGGCTTGAGCCTTTATTCTTTCAGCAAGACTCTTTCCTCCCCTCAGCTGAAATTTCGCCCCAAGGGAATGAGTCACAATAAACGACTCCCCCACTCCTAAAAGCTCATTAAACTGCTTAAGAACTTTATCAATTTTTTGTTGCTTTTCCTTGTCTTTTAGTTTTTCAAAATCAGAACTTAAAAGATTATCCAGAGTTGTTGCTGCTTGTTTTTTTAAAAAAGGAATTATTAAATTCTGAAATGGCTCCTTTAAGGATCTTTTAATACTTTTTAATGGTTTCAAATGGTTATAAATAATATTATAAAAAACTTTCGCTTCTCCTCCCAAAAACACACCTTGAGGCAAGCCCTGAGATGCCAAAAAAGCCCCAACATCTGCCGATATCCCTATGGCATCCGCCAATTGAATCAAATTATCTGTTCCCAAATAACTTCCAGCGATCACTTCTCTGGACGCTATCAAATTCAATGCTCCTGCTGGTTCTGCCCACATTCCAAAAGGCACTTTTTTAACTTCTCCTGTTTTTAAAAACTCTTTAAACCTCTCAATAGCCAATTGTTTTTGCTTTTCTATTAAAAGTTTTTGAACATCCGTATGTGGCAATAAATCAGAGTTCACTTTAACAACAAGATTCGCCAGTGCTGCACTTATCATCTTTGACTTTAAAAAAGCAACAATCTCTTCTTTAGAAAGTGGAGAGGCTGGATCCCCATAAACAAATCGAGCTCCATATCCTGGCCATTCCTGACCTTTTAGTTTGCCTTCCTTTAAGCGCTCTCCCATAGAAACTTTAGGGTCAAATGGGAGGTCTTTAAATTCTACCGATAGGTCAAAAAAGTCTTTTAGATGATTTCTCCGAGATATTAACTTTTCAAGAACCAAAGCCTCAACTTCTGAAGGGAAAAAACCTTGTTTCACAACATCTTTAAAATCCTTGCGACTCAAACTTAAAATTCTTCGCAAAATCCACCGTGCATCTTCATAAGAGGTATAAAATTCTTCAGCGCCTTCAAAAGGTAAATACACACTGCCATTTACAAGGCGTCCAGGGTTCCACTGATATAAATTAACACTCTCTGGGATATATAAAAGTTGATAAACTATAAATAAAGCATTTAACAATCGACGCCCTTTAATAATTTGGCGATTCATAGGACCTAAAGCAATGGAATAGGTTAGAGGCTCGCCTCTTACAATAAGAGCATCTTGCAAATCCCAATAAGAGGAAGTCTTATCTTCTAAATTTAAAACCCAGCGCGAAGGAGCACCTCTTGTATAATCCACCAAGCTGGGACGAAAGGCCAAAGGGCTTTTTAAAAAATTTTTTTTGGAAACCGGACCTTTAAAATAAACACGATACTTTTTCAAATACCCTATCGGTTGAATTTGATACCCCAATTTCCTTAATAAAGCTTTTCTCAATAACAAATTATGAACTGTTTTTCCCACCCAAATGGTATAAATTTCCTGAAGCCCTTTTTTATTTTTTTTTGTGACCTTAAATAAAAAGAAACCGATTTTTGAAGCCACAGGCTCTAAAAACTCAAAAGTTTCACCTTCTTGCTGAATGCCAAGCAGCTCTTCATCTGTTTTTGACATTGTTACTGGTTTTGAGTTCCAAAGATCTGTTGTGGAATCTGGGTCTATCCGTGAAAGGTCCTGTCCTTTTTTATAAAGCTCATAAGCTTCTTGAGGGGAAAGCCTTTTCCCCTCATATACCAGGTCAGTGGCTGGGGCCCTGACAAACCCCTTCGGAATCAGCCCTGGCAAGTCTGAAAAACCCTGTCCCCACAAGGCGAGAGGAAACAATAATAAAAGAAGAAATAACTTCAAAATGCCCCCCTAGAGCCTTTTTCAGAGCTAAGGGAAAACGGGTTTAATGTACATTTTTAAATAAAAAATTGAACTTTTTACAGCAAAGAAATTAAAAGAATCCTCTCTATAACTATGGAAACAACTAGAAATTTTAAGGGCTTATATAAGATCAATCGCTTTATTATTTTTGCTGCTTTTGTCGCTTTTGCAATTCCCTCAAACCTTCTTTTAAGTTCAGGGTTTTAGAGGGATTTTGAGAAGGCATTCTCTTTTGAGAGTCACCCAAAACCTGATATGCTTTTGTTTCAACTTCTTGAGCTCGCTTTTCTAATTCCAATACTTTTTTTAACAAGGCTTGTTTCTTTGCTTTTTCTCGTTCAATTTTTTGAGCCTCTCTCATTTTTTGTTGAGCCACCTGCAAACGCCGTTTGGCTGCCTCCAAACGCATTTTTAGCTGCTCTTCTTCTGACAAATGAGCCTCTTTTTCTTCTTGAGGAGATTGTATGACCTCTTCTTGACCCTCTCGGGGACGTACAAACTGTGTGGAGTCCAAAGCCATGGAGGCCTCATTCACATCATGCCCAAAACTCACATTAATGATAACCCTCCGGTTTTTTGCCAAATTCTCCTTTATGGGATCACCATTTGGAGTACGATTTGGTACTTCTGGACGAGAGGCCCCATATCCTTCTGCCACCAATTTTGTCTCTGGAAAGCCAGCCGCTTCAAATTGACGAACCACACGAGCTGCTCGAGCCGCCGAAAGTTCCCAGTTTGTTGGAAAAACAGGAGAAAAAATAGGAATGTCATCCGTATGGCCTTCCACTCTTACTTCTTCCACATTCTTCTGCGCCTTGATCATTGTAATAATCCGGGTTAAAACAGGTCGCATCTCTGGAACCAATTCAGCGGATCCTGAATTAAATAACAATTCTCCATTAAACCTTAAGATAATCCCTGTTTCTGTCGTAGAAATTTGCACTTCTTTTTCCAGTTCCATTTTTTTAACAAAGTTTTTAATCTCCTTTGAGGCCGCCTCCACTGCTGGCAAAGCTTTCACTTGTCCGCCAAAATAAGTGGCTATTTCTTTTCTAACAACCGCAAACTTATTTCTATCGACTCGAGAAAAAGCATACATTAAAACAAAAAATCCCATAAGAAGAGTCATCATATCTGCATAACTTACAAGCCAGTTCGATTCATCATGATGTAAATCCACTCGCTTATCAAAAGCATCTTGTTTTTTCCGTTTTCTTTTTTCAAGCTGCATGAGACTTCTTACTCTCCTCAAGAAGTTCCAGCTCCCTTTGGGCTGGAGGCAAGAAAGACTTGAGATACTCTTCGATATAAAGAGGGTGACGTTTTTCTTGAATTAATAAAATTCCTTCTTTAATAATTTTTCGCAAAACCAAATCCTCATTAGCTACTTCTGCCAAGTGTTCGCTAATAGGAATAAAAACAAGGTTAGCTGTAATGAGACCATAAAATGTCGCCACCAAAGCTGTTGCCATAGCTGGTCCAATTCTTTCTTGAGCACCAGGCTCTCCTAATGTCTGTAACAGAGCAATCATTCCCACAGTGGCTCCTAATAATCCAAAAGCAGGAGGGAATCGAGAAATGGTATGCCAAACCTTCACTTCTTGGTCATCTCTCTTTTTCTTACCATTGAGGGCATTGGTTAAGACTTCATCAATTTCCTCAGAACGAAAACCATACTCCACCAAATACTTCATCCCATCCACAAAGAAGGGATGAGCATCTTTAGGCATTTTTTCTAAAGCTGCTTTAGGATCCACTCTGTACTCATTCGCTGTTGCCACAATGGTTTTTATAACTTTCAAAAAGTCTGTCTTCTTTCCAAAAACTTTTCTCAAAACAATTTTAAAAGCGTTATAAAGTCGTTTTAAAGGAAAACACAATAACGCCACAGTAAATGTTCCACCCCAAACAATAATAATCCCATGAGGGTCCGCAAAAATACGCGGACTATCTGCCGAGGTCAAAATCGTATAAGCTGTGATTGAAATACCTGTAATCACGCCCAATAGAGCTGCTATGTTCATAAAGCCCCCTCGCCTAATTTTTCTAGAGAGCTTTTCGGCCATAATAAAATGAGAATTAAACCTTCAGCCAATATTCTAGACAAAAGAAGAGGGTGCTGAAACAGCACCCTCTGTTGAGCTTCTTCATAAATAGAAATCTTGATTTTAATTCTTTCCGCCAAATATGTCAGAAACAATTTGGTCAACAGCTTCGGGAGAAACACCATTCACATCTGCAGCCACCTCTAACAAACTATCCAAATCTGATTTGTCCCCCTCCATAGATTTTTTAATGGCTTCTTGAAACTCTGTAATAGAGCTTCCTAAAATCTCTTTTGCAAAATTATCATAATCTTCATCGGTCAAACTTCCTTTAGGTGCATTGGCAATTTGAACAGCCAGTTGAGCCACTTCTCGACTGCGATCTTTAGACAAACCATATTCTGCTTCCAAAGTTTTAGCTGCCTTATCAATCTGAACCATTTCTTTAATCGCTGCCATTTGCATCAAATTTTTAGAACTTCCATTTTGCACTTTTTCAAAAACAACTCCAGTATAATAATCCTGATAATAACCCCCACCAATAGGATCTAAATCATAATAAAAAGAGGAATCATAAAGATTTAAATAAGAAATCACATTCTCTCCAGGAACATAATCGCCAATATAATAGGCATCATATGTTCCCAAGTCCCAGTCATACACCACTATATAATCCGAATAAGCCGTATTGGTTTTAACCAATTCCACATCAAAACCAGCATCTACATTCAAACGATAAACAAAGTCCTGAGCCACTTCAGCATGCGTCATATATCTGCCACCTGTACTCACAGAACCTCCTCCCCCACCACCACAAGCTGTGAAAGATAAAGTTACGAGAGTTAAAAAAATGTTTTTTATTTTTCTCATTCTTCCCCCTTTGAAAAGCTGTTATTTAAACAAAAACCCTCACTGCAAGCGTTATACCAGACTTTCCTCTAAAAAAAGACACTGAGTCACTGCTTAATGACACCATAACCTCGTGCGTTATCCCTGCTCCCCTTCCTACTGGAGTCTTTTTGTCCCTTTAACCCCACAAATAGAATCTTCCTCTTAACTTTTACCTGTAAAAACAGTAAAGTAAAAAAGCTTAAGGAGACCAAATTATGTGGGAAAAAAAAGTTGCTCTTGTGACTGGGTCAAATCGTGGCCTGGGCCTTGAAACATCGAGGCAGCTCGCTAAAAATGGTTGCTCTGTGGTCATGTTAGCCCGCAGCCTGGAAAAGCTTGAAAAAGTCATGCCCCAGCTTTTAGAAGAAAAGCTGGATGTTTATCCTTTTGAGCTAGATGTAACAAATGAAACACATATTAAAGAACTGGTTCAATTTATAGAAAAACAGTTTGGTCGAGCTGATATCCTTGTTAACAATGCAGGAGTCTTTCTTGATAGAAAAGTGCCTCAAAGTTCTCTGACTGTTCCTCCAGAAATTGTTTTACAAACCTTTCAGGTTAACACCTTAGGCCCCCTTCGCATGTGCCAAGCCATTATTCCCTTTATGAAAAAACAAAACTATGGGCGCATTGTTAATGTGTCTTCGGGCATGGGCCAAATCTCTAGTATGGGTTCAGAACATATTGCTTATCGTATCTCTAAAGCCGCTTTAAACGTAGTCACCCGCACACTAGCTAATGAACTTAAAAATCTTAACATCAAAATCAACTCCGTGTGCCCAGGTTGGGTGCGCACAGATATGGGAGGCCCTGATGCCACTCGCTCCATAGAAGAAGGCGTAGAAGGCATTGTATGGGCGGCTTTTTTAAATGATAATGGACCTTCCGGCGGTTTTTTTAGAGATAAAGAAGCTATTGAATGGTAATAAAAATTTTTTCAGAAAAGTAAAGGAGCTCACCATGAAAAAAAACGTAGGAAAAACAGATGCCATTATTCGAACCGTTGTTGGCTTGGCTCTTGTAGCACTGGCTATTGCTAAACCAGAGTATTGGTGGGGGTATTTAGGGCTTGTTCTTATTGCCACAGCCTTCTTCCGATTCTGCGCTCTTTATCCTCTACTGGGAATCAATACCTGTGGTGGCCCCTGTGACGCTGACAAACCCAAGGAAGGATCGACTTCTTCATAAGTTGCATGAAAATTGTACTTGTTAGCACTTCCCCTTACCGCAAAAAGCAACTCCAACAACTCATCGATCAGTTCGAGACTCTTCCTCCACTTATTGAGGAAGAGTCCATCAAAAATCACTCTCTTCCACCTAAAAAGTTCTGCCTTCATTTAGCTTATGAAAAAGCAAAAAGCCGCCTTTCTTCACATCCTGAAGCTCTCTTAATTGGAGCTGATCAAATTGTGCTTTCTCATAGTGGAAAAATTTTAGGAAAAACTTCTGACGCCCAAGAGGCTGCTCAACAACTCCAAAGTCTTTCAGGGAAAACTCACCACTTATTAACGGCTGTGGCCCTCCTCCATAAGAGAAAAACATTCCAGCACGTCAATGTCACAAAAATTACCTTCTACCCCATATCATTTGAAGAAGCTCTCAAATATGTCCAAGAAGAACAAACCTGGGACTGCGCAGGCGCATGTAAGATCGAAGAAAAAGGCATCCGCTTTGTTAAGAGCATAGAAACAGAGGACTTTACAGCCATTACAGGCCTTCCTCTCCTGACTCTCAACAAATGGTTTCGAGAACTGAAGGTACTCTGAAATG
>RFKI01000101.1 GCA_003694355.1 Bdellovibrio sp. | reverse complement strand
TTCACAAAAACGATTCATGATTAATTGATCACTATATAAAAAACTAGCTTGCTTATAGGATGGATTAAGCACGTTCCAAAAAGGAATGTCCTTCTTTGACCAAAGAGGTTTTAGCTTCAACATAAGCTCTTCAACAAGAAGTTGAGACCTATACCAATACTCAAATTCTTTTTCCATGTTTCTAACCTGGCTTAACCTGAAAAAACCATCCATATTTCGTTGACTCGAAGGCAACTGCTCATCCCCGAAAACTTTTTGAAGGAGAGGAGGAAGCGTTTTTTCGGCGACTTTCCGATTCAAAACAACTTTATTTTCACCCTTTCCATACTCCAATAAACCAAAACGAGAAAGGTCTTCAATAAAATCATAAAGCCCGCGCCCATTTGATTTATCAAATGGAATTTCTTCTTTTTCATGCAAGAGCAATGCTGTCCTTAAATATTTAAAACCTTTCTGAACCCAAGCATGAAAAGCTCGCAATCCAGGCCCATAAGTCTTAGGCAAAGGACTTATCTGATACCGATACTCTAAAGCCCATGTGTACCAATTGATTGCCGACCTTAAAAGAGGGATCCACTCTGAGGAAGCAATCACATTATAAGGGGATGACACGGCAATGGCCTTAAAATCCCTAATTAAACGAGCCCAATCAAAAGGGCTGTGCTTAACTTCTTTTTTATCCCACTTTAGGAACTTTTGAAATTCAATAAAATAATTTTCAATACTATCAAGACTCAGAGGATTGCCTGTATGAGCCAGAAAAGCTCCAAATTCCTCTGCTGAATCCAAAAGGGCTTCCTGAGCTTTTACCAAAGACGGAATCTTTCGGCCTTGTTCTTTAAATCTTTCATAAACATTTTTATTTAATACAGGAATATAAGGATAAATACGAAGAGCTTGCCTTTCAACAAGATCCACATGCTCAATAAACATATCGATTTCTTTTCGGGTCACAATATTTTCTGACCCTCCAAAAAAAACTTTTTTAAGTTTTTTAAGCTCTTCCAAAAAACCAGATGAGATATGAGTGTCCTTAAGAAAATATGTGTGCAAGTACTCCACAATTTCTTCAGGAGTATATTTATCTTGATCTTTTCCCCGAACGATGGATTTAAATGTTTGAAGCGAAAACTTTACACATTTTGCAAAGTCCTTGATTTCGTTTTCTGAAAGTTCATAATTAAAGTACTTCTTAACTTTTTCCCCAATTTTGGTCATACAACTATAGTCACGAGAAAGATGTATCGGCTTAGACTGCGGCGCTGGCTCTCCCAAACGAAGGCCGCAAGAAACTAATACAAAAGAGTAAACAAGAGCTCCTAACACATATCCTCTAAAAGACATAAGAGAATCCTCCAAAAACGCGGTCATTCCCTTTGAATTCACTAAAAAAGCCCTTATCTTCCATAGACTGTTTATTTTGACTTAACACATCAGCTCCCATATAAAAAGACCACCTCTGTGAAGGTTGATAGTTTAAACTCGCTGTAAAAAAACGGCCGTCTTGTTGAACATCCCACACATAATCAAAACTAATAATTATTTTTTTCCCACCAGAGAAAAATACATTCTTACTTGCTCCAAATTTCAAAGCATTTTCAAATAAGTGAGATAAAGTGGAGTCCTCCAATAAAGACTCTCTTAGAATAAGCTCTTTAATTTTTTCCTCATCACTATTTAAAGAAATTTCTTTGTTTGTTTTCACTTGCCTAAAAGTTACAAAATGAATCTCACTCAAAGGAATCCCCAGAAAATCAAGGGCAGTCTGGTAACCGAGCCCATAATACTGTGATTGCTTTGGCAATAAAGCAACTCCAGGAACAGATTGATTGTCTTGTAAAATTTCTTCCTGATTCCAGGAAACAAAGAACTTCCACTGTTTTCCTTTATAACCACTTTCTATCGTATAAAGCCGGTGAAATAACACAAAAGGATAAATTTCTACATTGGTTTTTTTAAGATTTGGAGATTGATTCAAATCAATACTTAAAGACAACTGGTTCTTAGGTTTTTGAGCTGCCTGAACACTCAACCAACTTCCAAGTGACCGCCCCAAATACACTTGAAAGGCTAAAGTTCTATTATAAATAACATCACTTAAAGAAGGATAATAAATATTATAGTACAAATCTCCAGCACTACTTAAACTACCTTCTGTTGAAGGACCGACAAACCATCTATTATTAGAAAAAACAATCCCATCCTGAACTCGTATATTAGGTCCCTGATCAGGAATAAAGAGAGTGCTAAAAAACAAAGTCCACTTGAAACGCTCTTCTTCCCTTTGCAAAAAAATTCCCAAAAGACCCTGAGACTCTGGTCTTAAAGGATCCATTCGAAACTGTGGTTCCCATAAGCCTTGATGCCAACTCTCATCCCATTCGCTCCAAATAAAATGCTTCCGACCAAAGGTTAACTGAAAGTGATCCCAGTTTATTCGATAGTACATATTGGGAATAGAAAAATACTGCTCTTTTTCAAGGTTTAAAGAAAGGTACCCTTTAAGATCCACTTCGGATTGGTCTTGAGGTGTTTTCTCCAAATAGTAATACCGAAAAAAGGCATCAGAATAGTCATTGAGATGAGTTGATTCTTTGGCCTCTGAAAAATAGGAAGTTTGTTTTAACTCCACTTCGAACTGACGTAAAATATCTGCAACGGCCCCAAAGGACATTCCAAAAACTAATAAAAACCACCAACATACCCTCATATAAGCCACCTCTTATTCGCATTAGTCAGGAAGTGCAAGATAAGGGCCTATAAAATATGGATTTTTAAGCAAATACGCAGTTTCTTCTTAAAAAAGTGACGGAAAATGTCACAAACTGCTCGACTATTTTGTTGAAGTGCGCCGCAGCAGTGAAGGGAGCAGGCAGGGCCTTAAAAAGGCCTGAGTCTTGCTCTCTTAAGGGGTATGAAGGTTCAATGCCCCAATAAATGTCATTTG
>RFKI01000100.1 GCA_003694355.1 Bdellovibrio sp. | reverse complement strand
GGGCTATACTTACAGCAGAAACGGCATTTAAGGACTCTACTGTTTTTTTAATAGGAATATAAAGACGAGGCACTTTAAGGCCGGACGGGAGTCCTGGGCCTTCTTCACCCACTAACAGGCGAAGGTGAGGAGGTGGAGACCACTCTGGTAGAGGAGTTCCATGGAGGTCTAAGGCCCAGGTGTAAGGATCTTCTTTAAAGTCTTGAATGGAAGGCAGAAAAGCAAAAGGTGTGCGAAAAACGGATCCGCTGGAGGACTTGATCACTTTGGGCAGAAGAGGAAAGGCGCTTTCGGCAAAGAGAAACACTTTGTTTACTGAGAAGGCTTCAGCACATCGAAATAAAGCTCCCAGATTAGCAGGGTCTCCCAGGGCGCATAGCACTTCAAGGCCTTGGGGGGGTGATAAAGGAAGGTTGATTTTTTCAATCAGAGGGATATGACAGACCAATAAAGGACATTGCGTGTTGAGTGGGTCCAGTTCTTTAAACAATGAATGGCTGATAAAAAAGGGTTTGATTCCTTCTTTTTCTAAAAGAGGGCGAAGATGATGAGAGTCCAAGGGCGGGGAATAAACATAGTGAGAAAAAGACAGAGGAGCTTTTAACACTTCACGAATGATTTTATCTCCATGAATGAGACAGAGCTTTTCTTTTTTAATCCCTTTTGCTTTCAGAAGGCTTTTGAGCTTTTTAAAAAAGGGGTTTTGGGGGCTTGTGATCATTGGTTATTCCTCTGAAAAACAACAAGAGTTCTTTGGTGAGGTGTTAGTGGCAGTTGGTACTTTATAGTTTCTTTTAAGGAGAAGAGGGGATGTTTTTGAGCTTCTTCGATTTCTTCCTGGACATGGGGGCCTTTCATAAAGAGAGCAAGACCTCCTTTAGAAAGGCATTGAGAAACTCTATTCAAGGTTTTATGGATGGGTTCCACGGCTCGAGTGATCACTGATTGGCAGGGTAGAGCAAACTGAGAGTTAATGGCATGTCCAATGATGTCCAGTTGAGAAAGTTGCATTTCTTCCTTAACTCTTTTTAAAAACTCCACACGCTTTCTGACTTTTTCTGCCAGGATAATTTTTTTTTCAGGAAACTGAATCTTAAGGGGGATGCCAGGAAAGCCAGGACCCGTTCCTATATCCAAAAGAGGAAAGGGGATAGTTACAAGACGAGGAATCATGAGAGAATCAATAAAGTGCTTTATGGCAATATCTCTAAACTTGATTAGTCGAGTGAAATTTTCCTGAGTTTGTTGTTGCATGAGCAAAATGTAAAACTGGGCAAGTTGTTTGCGTTTATTGTGAGGGAAGTTCGCAAATCCGTGATTTTTAAAAATATCATAGAGACGGTCATTGGCTTCTTCCAGAGGATAGATTTTTTGGGGTTTTTTGTGACGGCTCACAGATATCCTTTTACTGTTAGTCAGAGGTTTTTTAGCACATATGACACTCCTCGACCACTTTAAAGAAACACTCCGCAGCAAAGTGGGGAGGCGTTTTTTATCCGTTGCCTCATTTCATGAAAAAGCTTAATAATGGCCTATGCTTAAAGAGAAACTGGCAGACATTGAAAAGAAGGCCCTTTCTTCTTTTGAAAAAGCTCAGAGCACCCAAGATCTCTATAACATGAAGGTGGCTTTTTTGGGCAAGCAGGGAGAGCTTTCCTTGTTACTGAGGGAAATGGGAAAGCTTTCCAAGGAAGAGCGTCCAGCTTTTGGTAAGCTTGCCAATGAAGTTAAAAGAAGACTCGAAAGCCATTATTTGAAAAGAGAGTCTGAGCTAAAAGAGAAAGAGTTGGAAGAGCGTTTGGCCCAAGAAGCTCTGGATTTGACTCTTCCAGGACCGCCTCGTTACCTGGGAGCCAAGCACCCGGTTGCCATGGTGATTGATGAAATGGTGGATATTTTTGCCCGTGTGGGTTATTCCGTACGCACAGGCCCTCTCATTGAAAAAGACAAATATAACTTTGAAGCTTTAAATATTCCAGAAGATCACCCAGCTAGAGACTTGCAAGATACTTTTTACATTGATGAAGAGCATGTTTTAAGAACGCACACAAGTCCTATACAAATTCACACCATGGAGACAGAAAAGCCACCTCTAAGAATTCTGGCCCCAGGCTCTGTATTTCGTTGTGATAGCGATATTTCTCACTCGCCGAACTTTCATCAAATGGAAGGCCTACTCATTGATAAGAAGGTGTCTATGGCTGATCTAAAGGGCACCATTGCCTTTTTTGTAAAGGAGTTTTTTGGGGAGGGGTTGAAGACTCGTTTTCGTCCCAGTTTTTTTCCTTTTACGGAGCCCTCTGCTGAGGTGGATTGTTCTTGTCCTATTTGTATGGGACAGGGTTGCCGTATGTGTAAAAACTCGGGCTGGGTTGAGATTGGTGGGAGTGGTTTAGTGAATCCCAAAGTTTTGAGTTTTTGTGGTTTATCTCCTGAAGAATGGCAAGGTTTTGCCTTTGGGTTTGGAATTGAGCGAATGGCCATTATTAAATATGGAATTGAAGACATTCGTTTGTTTTCAGAAAATGACACGCGTTTTTTAAGGCAGTTTGCACGATGAAAGTTTCTCTAAATTGGCTTCAAGATTTTATTGACTTAAAAGACTTTAAGGAAAAGCCAGAGTTGTTGGCTCAAAAGCTGATTGAAGCAGGGCTTGAAGTGGAAGACATTTGGAACCAGGCAGAAGCTTTTCGGGGAGTGGTTATTGGGCAGGTGATAGAGCTGAAAAAACACCCCAATGCGGACAAGCTCACTTTATGTCAGGTGCAAGTGGGCGAAGAGGAAGTTCAACAGATTGTTTGTGGAGCCAAAAATCACAAGCAGGGAGACAAAGTGGTTGTGGCTTTGCCAGGAGCGGTTCTTCCTGGAGATTTTGCCATTAAAAAAGCGAAGATTCGAGGGGTTGAAAGTGCAGGGATGAT
>RFKI01000099.1 GCA_003694355.1 Bdellovibrio sp. | reverse complement strand
GCTCGCTCATTTCTCCCTCCTTTTAAAAACTGAAGGAAGCGCCTACAAAATAAATGCCAAATCAAAACCTCTTAAAAAACGAAAAGAAACAGTCTTAATTTCAGCTTTTCTCAATCAAAAATCTCAAATTTAAAATAAAAAACAAATAGAAACCCTTTCAGAATATTGATAAAACAAAAATGTGAAAGTGGCTTATATAAAAGGGGCTTCTACCCCCCAAGATTATCCTTTCCATAGTCTCCCAGAAGTTGCCTTCCTGGGGCGCTCCAATGCAGGAAAATCATCTCTTATCAATAGTCTTTGCAAACAAAAAGTGGCTCATATCAGCAAAACTCCAGGAAAAACCCAAATCCTTCATTTTTACAACATCAACAATAAAATATGTTTTGTAGATCTTCCAGGATACGGCTATGCCAAACGATCTCATAAAGAACGGGAAAAATGGAAAAATCTTGTGGAGCATTACCTGTCTCAAAGAAAAAACTTAAAACTCCTCATTCTAGTTCAAGATATCCGACGTTCCTGGACAGAAGATGAGCAAAGCCTGCTCCACTTATCTCAATTCCTAAAAAAGAATTTTATACTTGTTCTCACCAAGGAAGATAAACTCAATCAAAAGGAAAAAATAAAACAGTTAAAAGAATTTCAAAAAGTTCTAGGTAAGGATTTAATCTACACTGTTTCCAATACGAAAACATCTGGAATACAAACTCTTTTTCAAGATATCCAAAAACTATCTCAAAACTAACCTTCTAGGGCTTTACGATGATTTCCTTAAAATAAACACGTGTCACATTACCAACATTAAGAAGCTTATTTAATTTTTGCCCGACAATCTCTTTAAATAACTGTTTTCCTCGATATCGGCTCAAATCGCGGTATTGAAATTTCTCCGCAGTACGAGAAATCACATCTAAAAATTCTTTCTCTCGCTCTTTGATTTCCACAAGAGAAGCTTGGGTATCTGCCACCACATAGATCTCCATATAAGCCATCGGAGTAGTCCCACTTTCTGGACCTGGAGTTAGATTCACTACAATTTTATCCAGCAAGATTGTGTACTCTTTATGGGGAAAGGCTCTCCGTAATAATACCAAATCTTGAGGCTTATAAGATCTTGTCCAATCTGCCACCTCTTCAAAACTTGATAAATAGGGATGATATATTTGAGGCCAGAAATCTTTTTGAAAGCTCTTATAAACCAAAAACAAGGCCCCAGAAAAAAGTAAAGGAGATAAAACAAAAAGAATCTTCCTCCACAACCCTAACCCTTTAAAATAAAAGAGAAACTGTTGATTAAAAGCCCCTAGCTGACTCTTAAAATACCGGACTCGCTCTGGAAACTCTGTCTGGAAAAAAATTCTTATATCCAAAGCTTTTCTTTTTAAAAAGAAAAAAACTTTTTTGGAAGACTCGCCCACCCATAAAGACAGCCAATAAATACCATCAATAAAAGCCGTGAAGCCATGAGTGACCTTCTCTTTAAAAAGTTCTTTAAAGCTTTTGGGACCTTCATCCTCTTCTGGTTCTTCGTCCGCTATGATTTCGTCACCTTCAACATGGGCTTCTTGAATTTCCTTGTCCTTGGATATTTCCTCCAGCTCTTCTGCAAATTCTGGATCCTCTTCCTCAAGAAGCTTATCAATATCCTCGAGAGATATGGTATCTCCATCTTGTGAAGTTTCTTCTTTTGGCGACTTTTGATCTGTTTCCATAAAATGATCTTCTTTTTTCTTAATATTTTAACGTCTTATTCCGAAACATTCCTAGCAGGAGAACTTATGAAAATAAGATTTTTGTTCTTTTTTCTCTTATTTTTAGGACTTTCGGCCTGTGGACTCTTCCAAAGGTCTCCATATTCCTATTACGAAAACACAGATGCTTATTCTTTAAACGCCTATTATCAGGAAAAAAACCTCTATCTGATCCAGGAAGCCAAAAAAGAACTGGGCATACCCCCAAAAACTCCTCTTTCTCCCAAACAGGAAAGTGCTATCCGAAAACGAGTTCTGGTTAAAAAATTAGAGAGGAGACTCAGATCAAAAAAAGAGAAAAAACAGTACTATAATTATTTACCTTATCTATCCAATGATGATGAAAAAATTCAACTTCTCCAGTTGCCCTCTACAGAACAAAGGAATCGTTGGATTCTTGCTCATCAAAAAAGAATAGCAACGCGTCCCCACCCTATTGTGGACCTCGCTATTGAAAAAAAAGATATTATTCCTGGCATGAAACAAAAAGATGTCATTGAAAGCTGGGGAGAACCACAAAGTATTGAAGTCGCAGGGAACCCTTTGTACAAAAATGAACGGTGGAAATATCAAAAGATGATTCCCTCAAATGAGGGTTATAAAAAAGAGGTGCGCATCATCTATTTTGAAGGAGGACGAGTGGTTGGCTGGGAAACCTATGCAGACCATTAAAACCATAACGGACAACTATTGACAAATTCATTCCCTTACAGAAAACTAAAAACCTCTACAAAAAGAAGGCGGGTAGAACATGAAATCTTTTATTTTTTTGATTTTGTTATTAGCTTCTTTTCACAGTTTTGCTGAAAATTCCAAAGCTTTAACAAAAAATCAACTAAGGCTCAAAATTGAAAAGCTCTACGAAAAATGGACTAAAGATTTCCAATTAGAAGAAATCTCTCCTAAAGAGCTCCAAAGTCTCTTGCAGCAAAAAGCTCCAAATGTGATTGTTGTGGACGCAAGAAGCCCTGAAGAGGTTAGAGTTTCAAAGATCCCCCATGCCATTACAAAAGAGGAGATTCTCAAAGCCCCTCACACATATAAAAATAAACTCATAGTTACATATTGCACCATCGGTTATCGCAGTGGTCAGTTCGCCACAGAGCTTAAAGAAAAATATCACTTAAAAGTTAAAAACCTAAAAGGCAGTCTATTAGGATGGGTGTTAGAAAATGGCCCTCTTGTCACACCAGAAGGGAAACCCACCAAAAAAGTTCATGTGTATAGTCGAAAGTGGAAGCTTGTACCTCCTGACTATATTCCCGTGTGGTAAAAAAAAAGAGAAATAAAATGTCTTTTTTTGCCAATCCCTCTCTCCATTTTATTTCTTTTGGGCCGCAATCATCCAGCCATGGTATCGTTTTATTTCATGGATATGGAGCTAACTGCCATGACCTCGTCCCCCTTCATCAACTTTCCCATTGCTCCAAAGCCCAGTGGTTTTTCCCCGACGGTCCACTGGAAGTTCTAATTGGTCTAGGACTCAAAGGAAAAGCCTGGTTTCCAGTGGACACCCAAGCCTTTGAACAAGCCGTGGCCAAGGGACAACATCATCTCCTTTCCCAAATCCGCCCTCAAGGTTTTGATGAGGCTCTTCAATTAGCAGAAAATTTCGTAAATCATCTTCCCGTTAAAAAATTGATTCTTGGAGGATTCAGTCAAGGGGCTATGCTGGCCACAGAACTCAGTTTTCGCATGTCTAAAAAACCGGAAGCCCTTATTATTTTATCTGGCGCCCTCGTGGATGAACCACATCTTTCCTCATTGCTGGATCAGCCTGAGAACAAAAAAATTCCGTTTTTTCAAAGTCACGGTCAGCAAGACCCTCTTTTAAGTTTCCAGGAAGCCCGACGATTATATGAATTACTAACCACCAAAGGTCTAAAAGGTCATTTCGTTTCTTTTTCTGGAGGACACGAAATTCCAACTCAAGTCCTTGAAGAGCTTAATACTTTCTTAAAGCCCTTTTGCAAAGACATATCAGCTTAACAATCTCCCTTCCCAAAACACCGATTATTGCTTATGATCATAAATATGAAGTTTCTTTTAGTCCTTTTACTATTTTTTCAAACAAGCTGTGCCTCCAATAATGCCTCTTTAGATACCAGTGAGCCCATACCAGATAGCATCAATGGACCCAATCCTTATGAAAAAGAACTCTCCAAATTAGAAGCAGAAGATCTTGGACCACCACCTAAAGTCCTTAAAGCCCTCAAGCAAAAGAAAAAAAATCTTCCAGGACAATTCCAACGCCTTCAAAAGGACTGCTTTCTTAGAAAAAAACCTAATTTTAAAAAAACATCAAAAATCCTTGTTGTGAAAAAAGGACGAAAAGTTTGGACAGAAGAAACATCTTCAAAATTCTTTAAAGTCTATAGAAAAAATGGAACCCCCGCATTCCTCAGCAAAAAATGCTTTTAAAACATTAATAAACAACTCTTGAAAAAAATAAAAAGATTCCATAGCATGAAAGACATGCCGAAAATCGCCCCGACATCTCCACCTCTTCCCTCATCTCCTCTTCGTTTTGCCTGGTATTTTATATCGCATTTTAAATGGCCCCTCTTGCTCATGTTTTTAGTTGAAGCAGGACAAAAGATCTGTCAGACATATATCCCCTTTGCTTTTAAGGAAATTTTGGATCACGCCACTCAAACACCCAACTCTATAAACTTAATGGCTCATTTAAAGCCAGATATTTATTTTTTTATAGCCATTAATATTGGAGCCCTTTTATTTGCCAGAACAAGCGGAGCTATTCTTGTATTTATAGGACCTTCATTGAGAAATTTATCGAAACGAAAAATCTTTAAATATATCCAACATCACTCTCAATCATTCTTTAATAACCAATTCACTGGTTCTATTGCTAACCGAATCAATGAGATCTCCTTAGCTATTAATCATGGATTATGGACTATCACTTTTGATTTTTGGCCCATCTTAGTCAATTTTATAACCTCCATTTACCTTCTTTTCACGGCTCATAAATTCCTCGCTTTATTTCTATTCACTTGGACTCTCATCTTTTGCTCCCTTTCTTTCAGGTTAGCCCAAAGATGTCGATATTATGCTAAAAAATTTACCGCTGAACGCAGTCGAACCACAGGACAAATCGTTGATGCTATAACCAATATGTTAAACATGAAGTTATTTTCCAACTTTAAATACGAACAAAAACGACTTGAAAACCAATTTGACAGAGAAATTCAAAAGGCCAGAAAGCTCTTATGGTTTATAGAAAAAATAAGATGGTTCCAAATGATCTCTGGCATTCTCTTGCAACTAGGACTTATTACGGGCTCTCTTTATTTATATTCCAAAAATCAACTCTCCATTGGCAACTTTGCTATGGCAGCCTCTTTAGGGCTTGTAGTGATTAATGAATCGCAAGCCCTTACTCGACGTTTTTTAGAATTCTTTGAATATATAGGGAACCTCAATGACGGCTTACAAAAACTCATTCAACCCCACCAAATCATTGATCGTCCAAACGCCCAACCTTTATGTGCCTCTCAAGGAGACATTGAGTTTAAAAATGTGTATTTCTCTTACCCCTCTTCTCCACCTCTTTTTAAAAACCTAAACGTCCATATAAAACCTAAGGAAAAAATTGGACTCGTTGGCTATTCTGGATCTGGCAAAACCACTTTTGTAAATTTAATATTAAGACTCTATGAGATTCAAAACGGATCCATTCAAATAGATGGTCAAGACATCCAGAAATGCTCTCAAACCTCCCTTAGGAAACAAATTAGTTTTATCCCCCAAGAGCCCGTCCTTTTTCATCGTTCCATTTTAGAAAATATCCGCTATGGAAAACTAACAGCATCAGATGAGGAAGTGTATGAAGCCGCTAAAAAAGCCTGTGCTCATGAGTTTATCATGACTCTAGACAAACAATATCAAACGCTTGTTGGAGAAAGAGGCATTAAACTCTCGGGAGGACAAAGACAACGCATCGCTCTGGCCCGTGCTTTTTTAAAAAACGCGCCTATTCTGATTCTTGATGAATCCACATCAAGCTTAGACTCCTTAACTGAATATGAAATTCAAAAATCGATACAAACTTTAGCTCATAATAAAACAACAATTATTATCGCTCATCGCCTTTCGACTATTGTGCATATGGATCGACTACTTATTTTCAAAAATGGACAAATTGTTGAAAGCGGTTCCCATAGAGATCTTATTAAAAAAGAAACATACTATAAAAAGCTTTGGGGACAACAAACCAATGGACTTCTCTCCCCTCAGACTCAAAGATCTCCTGTTCAGGTAGCTCGACCATAGTACAGGGAAATTCAAAAAATAAAGGCCTCTTAAAACTTTCAACACCATCATCTAGTCACTCTAAAGATATTTATCTTTTGAGATCTTTTGTTTACAATTTAAAATAATTATTTAAATCAAATACAGAT
>RFKI01000098.1 GCA_003694355.1 Bdellovibrio sp. | reverse complement strand
TTAAGCAGAAGAATTTTTAAATTATTAAGAGACACCTTCACTGAAACTGGCATTTCATAAAACCGCCCAACCCTTCTTAACTTCCCTGATGGATATAATGTAAGAATATACTTTTCATAATTTTTAATCACCTTTTGCCTTAACAATAAAGTCTCTCTTTGCACTTTCTCTTCACCCAAGTAGTCTTTAATGTACTTCCAGGACACCCTTTCTATGGCTTTTTTAAAAATCTCTTTCTTGGCCTCAGAGGGATAAGCGGCTTTTTCTGACTGAACAACTAAGTTCTCAGTCAAAACACTTTGAACAGAAGCACGAGCTACTCCAGGCAAAAATAAAACCAGAACTAACAACACTTTTCTTTTCACTTTTATACCTCCAAGTGAAACGCTTCTCCGAAAAGCTCATGAGCAGATTCTAAAAACTTCGCAGAAAGCTCTACACCCTGCCCTTGAACTCCCATACTAACTTTCTTGCTCACATCCTCCAAGTCTAAATTGAAAGCGAGAGGAGTATCTCCTGGAAAAGACGCCAGCAAGTCCCTCAATTTCAAAAGTTTACCTTCATCATTGTCCTTAAGACAAACAACCAATTTCTTGGAGCGCTTTAGAAGCTCTTCAAACCTTTGAACCTTTTGAACCAAAATCTTGCAGCCACTCTCTTTTTTCTCCAATTTTCCTGACACCAATAGTGGCTCCTCGGATTTTAACACAGACTCATATGTGGCAAAAGTATCTGGAAAAATCACTAATTCTACAGCCCCTGTTAAATCCTCCAACTTTGCAAAGGCCATACGAGTTCCTTTTTTAGTAATGATTTCTTTAAACTGAGATAAAAGACCAAAAACAGATACTGAAGAATCTTGAGAAAAATTCTGAAGCCCCTGAATATCACAGGACACCCATGGCTTTATCAGACGATCAACTCCCCTTAAAGGATGATCACTTAAATAAAACCCCAAAACCTCCTTCTCATAATAAAGAGCCAAAGACCTCGTCCAAGGGTTAACCTCTGGTATTTGAACGCGCTCCGCTTCTGCCAAGCTTTCATCCATAGCAAAAAGACTCACCTGGCCTGTTTCCTTTTCTTTTCTTTTTCTCTCAGCCCAATCTACATAATAAGAATAGCCCTCCATTAACTGAGCTCGATGAATTCCAAAGGAATCAAAAGCTCCAGCTTTGATCAAACACTCCAGGGTTTTCTTATTCACTTTTCTTAAGTCAATGTTTTCAAAAAAATCTTCAAGACTCTGAAACCGGCCCTGTGGTTGTTGCAACCGAGCTTCTATAATGGATTCTACAGCAGCTTGACCCACACCTTTTATAGCACCTAATGCAAAAAAGATTTTTTTTCCATCAACAGAAAACTTATAATCCGACTTATTAATATCTGGAGGCAACACTTCAATATCATGTTTTTGAGCATCTTTAACATACTTGACAATCTTATCCGTATCACTCATTTCCGTGCTGAGAAGGGCTGCGAAAAACTCCACAGGATAATAAAACTTAAGATAGGCTGTTTGAGCGGCAACCACACAATAAGCGGCCGCATGCGACTTGTTAAAACCATACTTGGCAAACTCAGCCATCGTATCAAAAAGCTCTTCAGCCTTTTTTATATCATAGTGATTCTCTTTGGCCCCCTTAAGAAAACGCTCCTTTTGTTCAGCCATCACTGAGGCTATTTTTTTTCCCATAGCTCGGCGAAGCATATCCGCTTCACCCAAAGAATAGTTGGCAATTTTGGAAGCAATCAACTGAACTTGTTCCTGATAAACCACAATCCCATATGTCTCTTTAAGAATAGGCTCTAACTCTGGAAAAACATATTCAACCTGAACCTCCCCCTTTTTTCGTTTTAAGTAATCAGGGATCATATCCATGGGACCGGGACGGTAAAGGGCATTAATGGCAACAATATCTTCAAAACAACTGGGCTGAGCTTTGACAATAAGATCTGTAATCCCTTCACTTTCAAACTGAAAAATCCCCGCTGTATCTCCTTTTCCCATGAGTTTGTAGATGCCTTCGTCCTTAAGGGAAATGTCCGTGGTTCTAATCTTTTTACCTTGATTTTTCTCGATAAGCCTCAAAGCTTCATGGATATGGGTTAAAGTTTTTAACCCTAAAAAATCAAACTTGATAAGACCAATTTTTTCAGCATGTTTCATATCATACTGAACCACATTTTCGCCCTCAACCCCCTTGTAAAGAGGAGCTAATGAAACAATTTTTCCATCAGCAATGATCACTCCAGCAGCATGGATACCCGCATGTCGAACAAGTCCTTCTATTCTTAAGGACAAATCCATGAGGCTAGCTATCTTAGGGTCATTTTCCATCATCTCTTGCAAGCGAGGTTCTTCTTCAATTGCCTCTTTTAAGGTAATACCCAGGCGATCAGGAACCAACTTAGCCACCACATCCACCTCTGAATACGTCATTCCCATCACACGCCCCACATCCCGAATAGCCGCCCTTGCCTGAAGCTTTCCATAAGTGATAATTTGAGAAACACTTTCTCTTCCATACTTTTGAGTTACATACTCAATCACCCGCCCACGATTCTCCTGACAAAAGTCAATATCAAAGTCTGGCATGGATATACGCTCAGGATTTAAAAAGCGCTCAAAAATAAGGTTATAGGGCATAGGATCTAAGTCTGTAATCCTTAGAGAAAAAGCAACCAGAGAGCCAGCTCCTGACCCTCGACCTGGCCCCACAGGAATACCCTGAGATTTTGCCCAGCTAATAAAGTCTTGAACTATGAGGAAGTAGCCATTGAACCCCATTTGATCAATAATCTGAAGTTCATAGTCCAAACGCTGAAAGTATTTGGCCTTCTTCTCTTCTCCTACCTCTTCTCCACGCTCCTCCATTTCTTTGAAGCGCTTTTTCAATCCCTGATAAGACAGGTCTTTAATTTCCTCTTTTAAAGAACGTCCTCCTTTTGTTGGGTAGGAAGGAAGATGATAAATGGGTCGTCCCTGATCATCTTTTAAACGAAACTCCATATGACACATTTCTGCAATCTTCAGAGTATTTTCAAGAGCCTCTGGAACATCTTTAAACAGCTCCTTCATCTGTTGGGGTGACTTAAAGTAAAATTGATCAGACCCTAACCGATAACGGCTCTCATCCTGAAGGGTCTTGTTGCTACCAATACAAATTAAAACCTCTTGGGCAATCTGATCTCCTTGTTCAAGGTAGTGCACATTATTCGTAGCCACCAATGGAATACTTAACTGCC
Source organism: Bdellovibrio sp. (assembly GCA_003694355.1). GTDB lineage: Bacteria > Bdellovibrionota > Bdellovibrionia > Bdellovibrionales > UBA1609 > J124. The sequence goes on along the minus strand of RFKI01000098.1, from coordinate 1,268 downwards.
GAGAAGCCTTGATTAAAAACTGATTCACAGCTTCCCACTCTTTCAAACCTTGCCGATTGAGTTCCAGATAAAAGTCAGGATAAATGGAGTTTAACCTCTTTATAACCTCTATAGCAGCCTCTTCTCCCTGATTCTGAAAAGTCCAGGGGACTTCACCCATCAGTCCCCCCGACAAGGCCACTAAATCTTCATTCCATTTTTCCAAAACTTCATAGTCCACACGAGGCCGATAATAAAAGCCTTCCTGATATCCTATGGTGCTAATCTGACAAAGGTTTTGGTAGCCCTTGTAACTTTTTGCCAAAAGAACCAAACGACGATTGGGTTGCTGATGATTCTTTTCAAAACGACTTCCTGGAGCCAGATAGACTTCAAGACCGATAATGGGTTGAACTCCTTCAGACTTGGCTGTTAGGTAAAACTCTACAGCCCCAAACATATTCCCATAATCTGTAATAGCCACCGCAGGCATTCCATACTCTTTCGCCTTCTTAACCAGTGGCTTAAACTGGCACGTGGCTTCTAAAAGAGAATATTGAGAATGAACATGTAAATGAACAAACATTTTACTCCCACTCTATGGTGCCTGGTGGCTTGCTTGTAATATCATAAACAACACGATTCACCCCCTGAACCTCATTGGTAATGCGACGAGAAATTTGCGCCAGCACTTCTGGAGTAAAAGGATACCAGTTTGCTGTCATTCCATCTTCTGAAGTCACAGCTCTTAAGGCAACCACTTTTTCATAAGTTCTAAAGTCTCCCTGAACTCCAACGGTATGAACGGGAAGGAGTACAGCAAAAGCTTGCCAAATTTGATCATACAAATGATGTTTTTCAAGCTCTTCCATAAAAATAGCATCACAGTCCCTTAAAATCTTTAAATTTTCTTCTTCCACAGGCCCCAAAATACGAACAGCCAAACCTGGACCAGGAAAAGGATGTCGTCTCAGAAATTTTTCGGGCAACCCCAGTTCTCTTCCAATAGCACGCACCTCATCCTTAAAAAGCTCCTTAAGGGGCTCTACCAACTCTAGGTCCAACTCTTTAGGGAGCCCCCCAACATTATGATGCGTCTTAATGGTCACACTGGGCTGTCCTCTCATGGGCACACTTTCAATCACATCAGGATAAAGTGTTCCTTGAGCCAAAAACTTAATTTGATCTGTTTTTATGGAGCTTTTAAATACATCAATAAAACAATGCCCTATAATTTTTCTTTTTTTTTCTGGTTTCATTACGCGTGTTGTTCAGCACCGATATGCAGT
>RFKI01000097.1 GCA_003694355.1 Bdellovibrio sp. | reverse complement strand
CAACCTGCCCCCTCCACCACGCCCCCCAAGCCAACCTCCATTGTCAAGCCATCTACGCCTCCAGCGGCTCTCACTTCTTTTGAAAAAAACCTCTCAAAGGCTTTTGCCGCTCAATCAAAAAACTTTGAAAAATGTCAAATCAAGAGTCTACGCTCTCAACACAAGGGCACAGGCCAAGTGCTTGTGGGTTTTACAGCTTTGCCATCAGGACACATTAAGAATGTTTACGTGATTCAAAGCTCTGTTCAAGATAAGGAGCTCATTCATTGCACCCTTAAAACAATGAAAAAAATACGGCTCCCCAGCTTTTCGGGAGACCCCATTCAAAGTAGCTTACCTATTATTTACAACTAACGATAATCTTGAAGGTAATCAATGCGTTCAGGGACCCATGGTTCAAAAACTCCCTCAAACCTTAAGTGAGGCGGAGGGAGTACTTCCTTCTCTGAAGAAGGCTCCATCGGTTCCTGGCTGATTTCAGGAGGTTCTACACTGGGCTGAAAATCATCAGAGATAATATGATTTTCCTTTAAAACTTTCAAAAGCTCCTGAACCACTGGAGCTCCCAAAACTTGGCGACGAATCATTCCATCAAGGCTTTGTTCCATTTCATCCACAATAGCCCCATAGTTTTCCATAAGATCTTTTGCCACAGCGACCACATGCTCTATAGAAAGCATCTTCTCCTGGTAAAGATCCATGGCAATTTGAAAACTATTAAAAGTCGGCAAAACACGTCTTCCAAATTTCAGGTAGTATTCCGCATCTGTGTCCGCCTCCAGGTTAATATAGATTTTCCGGGCAGGATCATGCACTGGAATTTTTGACTGTAAGTCCAGAATCACCTCGATTTGATCCCCTAAAACATGAAACGCCTTTAAAATCTCCCGAATTTCTGAGCGGTCCAAACGCCTGGAGCAAATGTCTGAATAAAGTGAATAAATAACAGCGTCCGACTCACTATCGTCTCCAAATAAAAATTGCTCCACAGACTCACTTAAGTGAGTTCTTAACTCCAGTAAAGCCTGAAGTTTAAATCCAATTTGGAGCATCAACCTCCAAAACCTTTTCGGTTTGAGATTCTGAAGGTTGTCTTTACAAAAAAGTCCAAAAGGCTTTACGCCATCATAACGAAGTTTTTCAATAATTTTTGGCTCAAGCTGAGGTGGAGACGCTGTTACAAAATAAAGGGGCAAGTCCCTGCCAAAATGCTTTTTCTTCCAAAAGTCTTCCAAGCTCTTAACAAGAACCGCTGTTCCAGGAACATTCTTTTTTTCTGTAGGCTTTTCAAAAAAGGTCTGAAAAAGCCCCTTTAAAGTTTCAAATTTCGTATCCAAGTAGGTTTTATCAAGATCCCAAACAAAAACGGTTTCTACCTGTCTCACTTCCTGAAAAGGACGATAGGAGAAATAAACCACATCACCTAAAGTCTGCGCTCGTTTTCTCCAATCCACAAACTCTCCTTTAAAAGCTCCGCTTCACTATAAGAGACTTTTTTTAAAAAGCCAACAAGATGATCAAAGCCAAATTTCCAAACCAGGCTAAAGAAGTATAAAGTGGCTTCAAACGACTTTCTTCTTCCTTTAGTTCTCTGAGTTTCGTGCGAAAATACCGAGCACTGACATTCTTGTAAACATCCTGAACAAGCGCATAAGACTTTCTCAGTCTTTGTTGTTCTTCAGGAATAAACACCAAAGTATGCTCTTTAATCTTCTCCTCTGAAACCCGATCCAGCTGTACAATCACATGAGGAAATGCCAATTCTACAATATGGCCTTCGGCAAAAACTTCAAGCTGCCCACCCCCCTGAAATAAAGGATCAAAAGAAGTATCCTTTAAAAGAACAAATTGAGCTTTCTGTGAGAGACGGGCCTGGCTCCTTTCACCCACATAAACTTTCACCTTGGACGCTTCCTGCTCCTGATAAACCACATCTTTTTTCAATGCATCCCTCACCACAAAGCCTTGATAAGGAATGGAAGCTATAAAATCATATAAGAGTTTCTTGCTGGCTGGACGAATTTGGTCTTTAACAGGCAAAGAAGGGGTCAGATCCATTTTTTGCTTCCATAAAAGACGCCCTCTCTTGCCTTCATAGGCCATCATGGTTAATTCACGTCCTTGCAAACGAGTTGTTAACAAAACTTCTGCATCTAAAAGACGTCCCAAAATAATGGCATCTGCGGGTTCCAAATAGGCTCGTGGCTGAAAAACATCCTTTTTTAAAAGAAAGTCCTTACTGGCCACCAAAAAGAGTTTGCTTTGTGTGAGAAGATCTCGAACATCCCACCAAGCATCCTCCGCCACCTCTTTGTAGTCTGAAGGCACCTGAAAAGGAAAAACCACAAACCGCCTCATTAAAGAATAATGACTTTCGTCAACACAAGAAGCTTTAAATGGAAACAGAAATAAGCAAAAAAGACCTAAAACAAGAAAACGCATATTTCTATGGTACCAAAAAGGGCCATGAAATATCAGTTTTTGGAATTTCAATCCAGCCTTCCGACGAGGGAAAGTTTTTGGGAATGGGTTCACAATGCCCCAAATGCTTTAAGAGAGCCGTCAGAGCTGAAATAAAAGCATCAAAGGCTCCACTGTCTTGGACCATCGTCTGAAAGTCTTGAACATAAATAAAAGCTATATCTTTTTCTACCAATGTTTCCAAAATAATATGCCGAGCTTCCTCTCCACCAATGGCGTGCTTATGTTTTTTCAAATGAGTGGGACGGATCCCTAAAGAACGCCCAATCCGCCAGAGACTGACCTTAGGGTGAACCTCTATTAACTTCTTAGCGGGAAAACGTTTTTTTAAAAAGAACATGCGAGCAGCTAAAGGCGCCATGTTGGCTCCCAGGGCCTGAGAGACATAAAAAGGCTCTTCCAAGCTATGAGCCAAGTACATTTCCGCACAGCGTTCTGCATAGGGAGTAAAAACTTTTTTCAGCTTTTCTTTTTTATCAATTTTTTTATACTGTTTCCACATCCATAAGATTTCAGGCTCTTTGCACTTTTCATATCCAGGACATTTCAAACGACATCGAATGCATTTCGGCCAAGTTAGCGGAGCATTCACGGCCATCAAGGAGCTTTTTTTCTGATAAGGCTTAAGACTCTCTATGAGTTTCTGATCCGCAGAAACTTTTCCTTCAGATTGAATTCGCGTTTCAAGATGAACCAGGAAAATTTTCTTTTTAACAGGAAAATATTCTAAAACTGCAAAACAGGTTTTATTTGTTTTTCCACCAGCAAGAGACAGACCTATAAACTGCTTTTTTCTTAAGAAAGAGGGGCGACGAACTGCGCGTTTAACACTTGAAACCCTCTTTTCTGACATGCTTGTTTAATCCTTTCTTTCTTTTCAGGTGCATGCCAAACCATGACACACCCCCCGCCACCAGCTCCACATATTTTAACAGCTTGTCCTCCCTCTTGCAAAACAAGGGTTTTTAACTGACGAATCTCTTCACAAATAAAAGTAGGGCTGAGCTGAGAGCGCACTTCATATTCTCTTTCAAAGAGAGATGCCCACTGTTGAAAATCCCACTCCTGTTTCTCAATACAAGTTTTTAAATCCTTTGAGATTTGAGACAGTTCTTTAAGCTGCTCGAACATCTTTGAGTCACCTTCAACCACTGACTTAATCACATGCCAATTATTAATTCCAGAATGATGAGACACTCCCGTATAAACCAAAGTCATATGCTGGTTCATAAAATTGGAGGGCACATCCAAAGTATGAACAGAAACGCCATCCCACCCATAGCGAATGACATTGAGCCCTCCTTGAATTGGAGGAATGTAGTCTTGTGTTCCCGTAGGAGTTTTTAAAAGACGCGCTTCCATATTTGAAGCCAAAGTCACCATTTCTAAAAGACCCATCTTTTTATTAAAAAGATGGGAAAAAGCTTTTAACAAACTAATGGTTAAACTAGAGCTACCACCTAACCCCCCACCTACAGGACTTTGAGAACGAGTTCGAATCAAGAGACCTTGAGAAGGATTCCAGTACTGAACAGGCTCTTTCAATAAAGAAATTTCTTTATCTGAAGAGTGATAAAATTCTTCCAGATTTTGATAAGTTTTTTGAAATGCCAAATCTTCAATGCAAACCTTAACCTCTGGAGCCTCTAGAAGTTCGACTTCCGCCTCTGTCCAGATATCAATAGCCATATTGATGGTGTAACAATTTTGATCCACAAAAGAATAAAGAGGCCAACAATCCAAAGTACCCCCTGCTAAGTCCACACGGGTTGGCGATTGAACCTTCAAGGCTGACCCTTCTTTTTTGAAGACTTAGCCGAAGAAGACTTTTGGGACGTTTCATTGTTGGAACTCTTGGAGTTTTTCGTTCCAGCCTTTTCCTTTGATTCTTTTTTTTCAAAAAGGCTCTCCAGAGGCCACTCCTTTAATCGATACTTATTAATGGACAAGGTTTCATCAGATAAATTGGTCTTTGCAAAAATCAAGTTATACTTTTTCCCAATGGGCCCAGCAACAGGGCTCCCCCACAAAAACTCCAAAAGAATTTTTTTATCTTTATCCAAAAGACGTAAAAAGCGGCTTTGAGGATCGATCCCTTTAGGGGTTTTATTCAAATAATATTCCACTTGAAGGTCTTTGAGTTTTCTTAAAAAAGCCTGCATTTCTTTTTGCTTAACTTTTCTTTGAAGAGGGGTATTGTCCTTCCACTGCCCTCCTTCTTTTTTCCACTCATAAAGCTTTCCGTCTTTTTTTAATTCAATGTAGGCCACTTTCTGTTCATCAAATTTGAAAGGGCCCTTCTTATCTCTAAAGTGATTTTCTCCTTTCTCTAAACCAAGAATAGAAGCCGATCCCACCTGATACACCATACCGCGCTGAGGTTTTAAATACACCTGTCCATCTTTTTTAGAGCTAATCAGAAGAGTCCATGGTTCTTTTTTATCCTTTAAAGTCAAGGTAATTTTCATATATGGCGGCTTGAACCACTTGGCCTTGGGAGACTTTATCACTTTTTCTCCCACAAGATCCTTTAAAAAGTCCTTCCATGACTTTACAAGGTTTTGATCCACCACCCACTTCTTGTTTTTCTCAATCACCCATTGATGATCTTTATCCAAAATAAGCTTTACGCTTTTTTTCTTCACCTTTTCCTTTTGAAGAATATAGTGAATATCAATTTGGGTTATCTGGTCAGGACTGAAACGAAAAATGTGTCTATCCCGAAAGTCATCAGGTGTTTTTTCCGACCAGTACTTCCACTGGCTTTCTCCTAAAAGTAACTTATCCTCTTGATTTTTTCTTAGATAATAACGGCCATCAAAGGCCTCTTGACCCAGCTGGATTTTAAAAATTGGCCCGGCCTCTACTTCATAGACAAAAGCAGGCTTGTCCAAACCATAATCCCCCCAATTCACTTTTTCTCCTCCCTCCACAGGGGTGACTTTTGCTTGGATCAAGCTTTTCAAAAAAGACTCCACCTTTGAAGTGTCAGCCCAATCATAAGAGGGCTTCTGAATTTCCCACCGATCTTGATTTTTCTGAAGCTCATAAACCACTTGCAGTTTATCTTTCTCTTTTTTGGAAAAAGAGAGGCGCTTAATCTGGTCCACCTGAATGCCAGGCAAAACTTTTTCCTTTTCTGCCTGAATGGCCTTTTCTTTTTGGTCTTTATTATATTCATACACCGCATAGGCTACGATGCCTAAAACAAAAACCGCAAACACCAAAGTGGACTTAAAAGATTTCATCAGGCATTTCTCCTACGATACCAAAAAAGACCACTTAAAATCATAAAAATAAAGGGGATCACCACTCCTGCTACCACCAAAGTGTTTTGCTTCACAGGAGTTAATGTCATCTTGGTCCCTTTAGGCTGCTTGGGGCGAATGCTGATAAGATCAGACTCTTCCGTTAAATAAGCGACAGTATTGAGAGCTAAGTCTCTATTCAGGCCTTGTAAAAAGTACTCATTGCTTAAAAAGTCACTATCTCCAAAGGCCACTACGGAAAATTCCTTGTCACTGGCTTTTTTATCTTTTTGATCTCCAGTCTTTAGGTGCCCTTTCATGGAAACCGCCAGGGAGAACATACGCCTTTTGGCTTCGATTCTTTTCACATTCAGACTTTTTGCGGCGAAACTGCTAGGAGGCGTTCTCACCAATTCTACATATTGAAAGTCAGAAGGAGCATCTGAGGCTTTGGCAATCTCACTGGCCAGGCGAAAGAGGGTAAAACTTCTGCCTGTTTCAAATTTTTTAGTGATAGGGTGAGTGGCATCATAAACCATTCCTAGAATGGTGGCCATCCCTTGTCCCATAATGCGAATCTGATCATTCAAAATGAAGTTATTCTTAAAATCCAACCCGACCTTTTTTAAGAGAGGAGAAATATGATGACGCTGTCCTGGATCTACAGCCACCATCAAACGCCCACCATTTCTCAAATACTTCTCAAGCTCCTTCACTTCCGCATCCATAATCTGGTTAAAAGGCCCCACTATGGCAATCATGGCGGCATCTTTAGGCAAAGCCTCTCCTGTAATTAAACTTAGCTCTTTCACTTGAAAGGATGAGTCTAAAAGAGCCTGCTTGAAATCCTTAATCCCTTCAGGGTCTGCACTCTCCAAGCTACGCTCTCCATGACCTTTTAGAAAGTATACGATTTTTGATTTTTCCCGAGCTACTTTAATAAGGGCTGTGGTAAATTGCTCTTCCTGGTAAGGGCTTTCCACCTTAACTTTACGCCCTTTTTGTTCCACAAAAACCGTAAAACCATCCCCGCGAGTGAGGTATTTAGCCGCCTCTGAAGCACGAACATAAGCATTAATATACCGCACTTTAATATGAGGAGATTGGTCCTTGTAAAGAGAAAGCAGCATCCTGACCTTCTCTTTCTCGTTTCTGTCTTTTTCACCTCGATAAAAGATCAAAACATTCACATCATCTTTTAGGTTCTTCAGCACAGAGAGACTTTGGTCAGCTAAAGAGTTGAGCTTTTCTTCCGTAACATCCCAGCTTTTATCATGTTGAACACTTAAAAAATTCACCGCAACAAGGAGGGCGAGAACCAGTAGAATCAACACTCCCATATTCATGCCGTTTTTTGTGGTTTTGAGAGTTAAAAACTCCAAATAAAAACGAGCATCCAAAAGAATGGCCGCGATAAAGCAAACCACTGAAACACCTAGGGGCACCCATAACACATCAATCCATCCGCTTAAAATAAAACGTGTTACAAGCACACCGGCAAAACTTAAACCGGCGACCAACCAACATATCTTAGCCCATCGGCTCATAACCTTACCTCCACCTTGAGGCCTCAACGGCCCGTTGAGACAAGAAAACAAAAAGAGAAATAACACTGAGGAAAAAAACAAGAGAGCTTATTTTAATGTCTCCCTTTAAAAAGTTATAAAACTGCTCCCCAAACGAAAGATGCTCCATAATTTCTCGAAAGAAGGGCTTATCTGAGAAATCCACGCCTTGACCAATAAACCATAAAATCAGATTAAAAATCACACCCAACACCACACTTAACAAAACAGACTGCGTGAGAGAAGAGGCAAAAAGACCAGCGGCCACATAACATCCTGTTACCAAAATCAATCCCATATAAGAAGAAAGCAGAGGGCCAAAAGAAAAGTCAGCAAAGAAAGCAGTTCCCAAAGGGTAAAGAAAAGAAATTAAAATAAGAACCAAAGCGGCTCCAAACCCCGCAAGAAATTTCCCAACTGCAATATCTGTGGCCGTCACAGGAGAAGTTAAAAGCAGGTCATATGTGCGCAGCTTCTTTTCTTCGGCAATCAATCTCATGGTAATGGCTGGAATAATAAACAAAAAGATAATGTTCACTAACGAGATGTAGTTGAGAAAAACCACATAGTGAATATTCATGCCTGGACGAGCTCCTTGCAACAAGGCAGCCCGCTCACTCATGCGCGCAAACACAATCACACTTCTTAAGTAACTGTAACTCCAAATGGCCGTGCAGGCTGTCACAATCATCCAGAAAAGTGGATAGGCCACAAGCTGTTTAAAGTCCTTGATCGCAATGGTAACAAGCCCCCTCATCCTCAGCCTCCTACAGAT
>RFKI01000096.1 GCA_003694355.1 Bdellovibrio sp. | reverse complement strand
CGATATCAAGCCTCCAAACAAGAGAGAGATGCTTTTAGGCCTATTATATAAATATTTTTAGGGGTTTTATTACTTTAGCAGGAAAGAGTTAGACTTTGGTCCTAGCGAACTAGCTCATCCAATTGATGGGGGATTGGGAGCCCCATTTGCTTGTGATTTTTTTGGTTTGAGTCCAAAACCTTACTCCATCCATTCCCGTTATGTCTCCTTGTCCAAAACGAGAGGCATAAAAACCTCCAAAGGAAAAGGGTTCTCGGGGGACAGGAACACCAATATTTATACCAATCATGCCTGCGTTGGCATTCTGAGCAACGAACTCGGCAAGGGCTCCTTTTTGAGTGAAGACAGAGGCGGCATTTCCAAAAGGATTTTTATTTTCTATTTCGAGGGCCTCTTCAATGTCTTTACAGCGTATAATACTTAGAACTGGGCCAAATAATTCCTTTTGGGCAGCCTCACTTTGAGGCGACACATGATCCAGAATGGTTGGGTTTAGCCAAAAACCACCTTGAAATTGACTATCAACAGAAGGGTTTCGACCATCCAGGATAATTTGTGCTCCATGTTCTGATGCCGTCTCAATGGCTTTATGAAGGCGATCCAAAGACTCTTTGGAAATAATGGCACCCAGATTTTTTCCAGCTTGTTTTTGCGATGCCACTTTCAAAATAGAGTCAATCATCTTTTGGGTTTCGCCAATGGCCAATAATACACTGGCTGCCATACATCTTTGTCCTGCACAGCCCGTGAAAGAATCGACAATAGCTTGGGCGGTAAACTCTGGCGGAGCGTCTGGAAGAAGAAAAATATGGTTTTTAGCTCCTCCCATAGCAAGAATTCGCTTACCTGTAGCGGCCCCCTCTTTGTAAATAGATTGGGCCACAGGAGTGGACCCTACGAACCCCAAGGCGGCTATTTGAGGGTGGTTTACCAGGTCTTTTGCTGTTTGAGCGTCGCCTTGAAGGACGTTAAACAAACCGGCAGGAAGGCCAGCTTCCTTAAATGACTCTGCAATAAAGTAAGAAGTTAAAGGAGTTTTTTCAGAAGGTTTCCAGATGAAGGCATTTCCTGTCACCAACGCAATGGGGATCATCCAGAGGGGAACCATGGCTGGAAAGTTGAATGGAGTGATCCCAGCGGTGATTCCAAGAGGTTCTCTGCGGTACTCGCAGAATACTCCTCGAGAGACTTCTTTTTTTCCTCCAAGGTCAATGTTTTGAAGACTTAAGGCAAACTCAATAACCTCAATACCCTTAAGAAGGCCTGCTTTGGCCTCATCGAGTGTCTTTCCTGATTCTATATGGATACATTGACTAATCAGTTCTTTTTTTTCTAGCAAAATATTTCTTAGATTAAAAAAAATACGGCTACGTTCTTTAATGGGCGTTTTTTTCCATTCTTGATTGGCCTTTTCTGCAGCATGTATCGCAGATTGAATGTCAAAAGTGGAGCTTTTGGAAATAGTTCCAATAACCTGTCCATTTAAAGGGCTTTGGATATCAATGGATTCTCCCTGAAAGGGAGTCCATTGGTTATTTATAAAATGAGAAAGCTTGCGGGGCATGTTCAAAAGGCTTTTAGGCATTTTTTTTTTTTTACCTCCATCTCTCTTATAAGAGAATGAAAAAAACATGGGGTCAATCATTTTTTGTTTAGAAGGTCAGGAGCTTGAAATGGAAGCATATTGATAAAGAATCTGGGGTGCTGGGAGTATTTTTGGAAGAAAAGTTGAGCTTGATAGATAAACAAATAAGGGTGATCGGAAAAACGACCGGCTTCAAAGTCTTCTAGGAGAATTTTATGAATCCGTTGTCTTTCTTCTGTGGATAAGAGTTGTGGAACCTTTATTTTCTGGACGATTTCTCTTTCTTTTGAAGAGCCCCATTTATTAATAGTGTCTTCGATTTCTTTGTTGAAGTCTTTATAGAGGCGTTCAATTCGGGCATTGAGAATTTTTTGATGCTTTTTAAACACTTGGGAAGGTTCTTTATTTTGTATCATTTTTTGTAATTGTTCTTGAACCTTTTTTTCAAATAAAGACTTTCTGAGACTCTTGTTTTTGGGGTCTTGAAAGGCCTGTTTTCTGGCCAGATCCTTTAATTCTTTTAAAAGCTCTTTGTTTTGGTCTTCTTCGATTTTTATCGTTTTTTGATGCATCTTTTTATTAATCAGGACAATATCAGATGTTATTGTAACATAATATTTGTTGATCAAAAACAAAAGATTCTCCAATAAAGGCTCAATAAACTGATTTTGTATTTTACTCAAAAGCACCAAATTTATATCATCTTGAATCTGGGAGTGAAGATAAGATCGGTACCCTTTTTCAAAGGTAAAAGAAAAAATTTTTTCTGCTGTAAGAAAAGCAGCTCCACTAATGAGGAACTGTTTAAAAAAGCGACTTCCTGAAAAGCTAATATCTTTTGCAGTTTTTAAAAATGAAATGGTTCTCCTCATTGAAGAAGGTAGTATTTTTATATCAGAAGGGAACGAAGCGGCTATAGCTCCCAGAAGGAAACTGGATTGGAGACTTTCCAACTGATCTGGCGAAAGAGCATCTGGTGTCTGTCCAAAATTTAAAACATACGCAGGACATGGTCGATTTTTTAATTTTTGCTCCTGATATTGATTTTCTTGATCGGCTATTTCTTGTCCAATAAGAGCTCCAGTGAAGGGGAATAGAGTTCTTGTGGCAACAAAAAAACCAGGAAGTTTTGATGGATGTTTAAGAAGGCTGGCTGCAAAGATAGTGAGTCCTATAAGAGCTCCTTCCATACTTCGGTTGTTGTAATTGGAAGCAAATCGTTCTTGAAATTTAAGAGGATCAGAAAATGGAGTTAACCCTATTTCGGCTTCGCATTGACTTTCTAGCTGCTTCAATAAATACCAAAAGCGTTTGCTTTTTACAGGGTCATCATAATGGAGTTTTTTGAGTTCATTTAAAACTGTCTTGTAATCTTCTTTGTTTAAAGACAATATACCATCTGCAATTTCTGATGAGACATAAAGGGGAGCATCTGTCATAATATAATTTTGAACTTGAGAAAGAAGACTCAGAGCATCTTGTTCTCTCTCATAGGCAAGTGTCATGTTGGCGTTTAATAATAGGAGTATAAAAAATAATTTTACTTTAGTCTCCATTTTTCCTCCTTTGATCTAATTCTTTTTGATATATCTTTTTGATAGAGTGTAAAATTTGTTTTGGAATAGACTTATTATCTCCATTGGGTTCTAAATCTTGCAGACGACTCAAGAGTTTTGCTTCCTGAATATCAATATCACCATCACTGTAAACTAAAGCACTAATTGCCTCAAGTAACTTTTGATAATCTTCTGTTTTAGGACTGCTACCGAGATAATCTTCTAGCCATTGATAACATTCTTGAGCATTTATGGGTTTAATTTCCGAGAGGAGAGACTTTATTTCTGGATCATTTTCTAGGTGATTTTCGGTGACAACTTTTTTTAAATATTCCCTTTCTTCTGCCTGAATTACCCCATCAATCCAAGCCGCACCCACTAGAATCTTAATTAATAACTTAGTTTTATTCTCCTTACTCATTTAAACTTCTCCTTTAATTAGTTTTGCTATGAAAAATCCATCCATATTGTCATCAGGAGGAAATATTTTGATCATTCCCTTTGATGGTAGCGAATAATTATCAAGGAAATTATTATTTTTTGTGTCTAACTGCCATTGAGGATTGTTTGCTAAAAAT
>RFKI01000095.1 GCA_003694355.1 Bdellovibrio sp. | reverse complement strand
TATTATATTCAGAAACCTGAATACTATCAGCCTTATTTCTTAAGGCTCTCCATTTTGCTTGAAGTTTTGACTGTTTTTCCGCTTGCTCTATTTGAGCTTTTGTTAACTTTTTAGGCTTTGGCACTTTCGCCTTTTTTTCTTTCTTAGCCTTTACTTGCAAAGTGCTTGGCTTTGACTCCTTAACTTTCTGTTCTTTCTTGGCTTTGGAAGAAGCTTTCGACGATTTCGCAGCCTCTTTAGAGGCCGTTGTTTTCTTTTTCACTGCTTTCTTGGCCGTTTTTTTCTTAGCTGCTTTTTTGGCTGCTTTCTTAACTGTTTTTTTAGCTACCACTTTTTTAGTCTTTTTAGCCGTTTTTTTCTTGGCCTTTTTTACCTGCTTTTTGGCTTTTTTCTTTGCCGCCATAAATGACTCCCTTTGCCATAAACCCCTTTTGCCAGAAAAAATAACCTAGTTTTTTTACAGGGTCTAACCATTTTTTCTTTTATTCCTATAAAAAGAACCTTAAATGGTCAAAATTCTTCCGTTATTTTATAAAAAGTCCCCCCTTCTATTGATTTCTTTTTTAAAACTTGATTATAGTCACCTAAAACAAAATACCAGAGGGTGCTTGTGAGAGTTTCTGCACAACAGATTTTAGATCAATTTCCTCAGTTATTAAAACTTTTTAAGGGAACTCCAGAGGCGTCTGCAACCCAGCCTTCCTCTATAGATAACATTCAGCCTGAAAGCCTTGTTTTTGTGCCCCCCAGCCCTGAAAGCCTGGAAAAAGCCCTTCAAAGCCAGGCCCAAATCCTGGTTGTTCCCTCTTCTCTCACACAAAAAAAAGAACTTTTTTCAAATCACACCCCCCCTTGCATTCTGACAACCCCTAACTCTTACTTAGCTATGGCCCTAGTTAATCACCACTTTTTTCCCATCGAGCCTCTCCGACGAACCCCAGCAGACGAGCCGCTTATCCACCCATCTGCTCACATCCACCCATCTGCCACTATTGGAAAGGGCGTTTCCATTCGCGCGGGAGCCACTGTGGGGCCAAATGTAATTATTGAGAATCACTGCATTATTGGAGAAAATGCGGTGATTGATAGCGGAGCCTATATTGGCCATGACACCCATATTCACCCTCTTGTTTTTGTGGCTCATCACGTTCGCATTGGAGCCCACTGCGAAGTTCATCCCCACTCCACTCTAGGCACAGAGGGCTATGGGTATGCCCAAGACTCTCAACGAAACAGCTTCCGCATCCCTCACTACGGGACCCTCATTATTGAAGATCATGTTCATATTGGTGCTGGGGTTCATATTGACCGTGGAACTTTTGAAAATAGCCGCATTGGGGCTGGCACAAAAATAGATAACCACTGCCACATTGGCCACAACAATCAAATTGGCAAAAACTGCCTCATCACCGCAGGCTTTATCTCAGCTGGATCCGCCAAAATTGGCAACCACTGTATTTTCGGAGGAAGATGCTCCGTAAACGGACATATCTCCATTACAGACAACTGTATCTTTGCACCCTTGTCAGCAATAACCAATAACATAACAAAACCTGGTAAATACGGCGGCTACCCTGTTATTGACTTTAATGAGCACCGAAAATCTCTTGTTCTTGTCAACCATCTGCCACAAATGAAAAAAACTCTCAATAAAATCAAAAGCTGGATAGCCAAAAAAGAAGGGGAACGTCTATGAGTTCACATTATTACATCACAACGCCTCTTTACTATGTCAATGACAAGCCTCACTTGGGAACTGCCTATTGCACCATTGTTGCAGATGTTCTCAACCGCTATCACCAGTTTTTTGGAGAAAAAACACTTTTTCTCACAGGAACCGATGAACATGGCCAAAAGTGCGAACAAGCCGCCAAAGCCAGAAACCTTTCCCCTCAGGAACACTGCGATGACATGTCTCAAAACTTCATTCAAACCTGGAAAGCTTTAAATATTGATTATGATATTTTCTTTAGAACAACTTCACCCTGGCACAAAAAGGCCGTACAAAAAGCACTTCAAGAACTCTACGACAAAGGCGACATTTATCTGGGAGAATATGAAGGCTGGTACTGTGTTAGCGAAGAAATTTTTTATGCAGAAAAAGACCTGGTGGATGGCAAAACGCCTTCTGGAAAGGAAGTTCAAAAAGTTAAAGAAAAAAATTATTTTTTTAGAATGTCCAAATACCAGGAACCTCTTTTAAAACACATCCAGGAACATCCACATTTCATTCAACCAGACTTCAGAAGAAATGAAGTTCTTGGTTTTTTGAAAAAACCCCTCAATGACTTAAACATCAGTCGCCCGAAATCCCGCCTCACATGGGGAGTAGAAATCCCTTTTGACAAAGATTATGTTACATACGTATGGTTTGACGCCCTTTTAAACTATGTCACAGCTCTTGGATACCAACAGGAAGGCAAGGAAGAACATTTTAGAACATGGTGGTATGATGCCCAAACCACCCATCTTTTGGGTAAAGATATTTTAACAACCCATGCGGTGTATTGGCCCACCATGCTGATGGCCCTTGGGCTTCCCCTTCCTAAAACCATTTTTGCCACAGGCTGGATTCTCAACAAAGAAAAAGGAAAAATGAGCAAATCTTCTGGAGACGTGATTGCCCCCCTTCATCTAGCCGAGCAAGTGGGCGTGGATCCTTTACGCTATTTTCTCGTGCGAGAAATTCACTTGGGAAATGATGCCCCCTTTTCGTATGAAATTTTAGTTAACCGATTGAATGCAGAGCTTTCCAACAACCTTGGAAACCTTTTAAGTCGCACCACTAACCTGATTCACAAGTTTTTTGAAGGGAAAGTCCCCAACGCCCCTTCTTCCTTGGATAAGGCCTCTCAAGAACTTAAAGACTTCGCTCTACAAACACCTGATCGGTTAAAAGAAGATATTCTTTCCATGGCTCCCAGTTATGCTTTAAACCATGTTGTGGAACTTCTTAATAAAGCCAACCAATACCTTGAACAAAAAGCCCCTTGGAAAGAGGCAAAGAACAACCTGGAGTCAGCGGGCCAAGCTCTCTACATGGCCATTGAAACCCTAAGAATAGCGGCTTCTCTTTTAAGTCCTGTTATGCCCCAAAAAATGGCTCAACTTTTGGAAGCTCTTAACAACCCTCCCAGCACTTTTTCTGCCTGTAAACAATGGGGGCTTCTCACCCCTTCGTCTCCCGTTCAAAAAACCCCTCCTTTGTTTCCTCGATTGGATCTCAAAGTCCTTGCAGAACATTAAAAATAGAGGCAGACCCTCAACCCCTCCTTTTATTTTGAAGAGCAAACTCAAAAATAAATGTAAGTTATTTAACTTTTTGCAAATTTTAGACTTTTTTTAAACTTTATGTTATAAAGAGAGAGACCCCTAATCCTATAAAAGGGGGCGACATGGCTTCGACGCAGGTCATGAAGCTTAAGGAGCATGCCGGGGCGCCCGATGGTCCTCGTTAAAAACGGGCAACTCAGTAATTGGCAACGATTACGCTCTTGCTGCCTAATT
Organism: Bdellovibrio sp.; assembly: GCA_003694355.1. Classification (GTDB taxonomy): domain Bacteria; phylum Bdellovibrionota; class Bdellovibrionia; order Bdellovibrionales; family UBA1609; genus J124. The sequence goes on along the minus strand of RFKI01000095.1, from coordinate 716 downwards.
AAATAGGCAGCCGCCGACCTTGCAATGGATGGCGTTGCTTGGAAGGCGTCACTGAGCCATCTCGGCAAGAGGCTGTTCTTCTCAGGGCCTTTTGCTTAAATCTTTCTGGGAAGGGAGCTCTAAAGAGTTTGTTTGTGGACGCTTTAGAGCCGACCTAAAAACACAAACTAAGCATGTAGCGCCTTAAAGCGGATAACCTGCGGACGCGGGTTCGATTCCCGCCGCCTCCACCATTGGTGATGCGGTCCATTCTGATCACATAGGTAACAGTTTTGCTCCAAATGGATTCTTTCCCGGCTCCACACGTTCAGCCGTTTCATCAAAATAACCAATATCATAATCCATAAAGCTCACTAACCATATCCTATCATCAACTTGCTTTATTCCAACATCTTGACCAGGAGCTATTTTCAAAAGTTGTGAATGAGTCAGATGGAGATATTCCTTTTATTCTGCAATTTTCTGTCTAAAAAACTCCATTTCTATATTCATATCTCCACTCCTTCTCACACTCAAGAAGCCACCTAAGGCCATAGTGGTTACCATTTTAGATCTTCTATTTTAAATACTTCTTTCAGGCTCCCTATAAAAGACAAGGCTTAAAAGTCCAATCAGTCTTTTTATATATTCTTTCATTTTCAAGATATCGATTGCAGCTATGCGGAAGCCCTCCATTTCGATTTTTATAAAATATAAAATTCTAAAAAAAATTGAAG
>RFKI01000094.1 GCA_003694355.1 Bdellovibrio sp. | reverse complement strand
CAATCAGAGATGCGCGGAGTTCGCTCCAGCAAAACTTATGTTCGTCTATCCTTACAACTCAACGAAGATAGAGGTGCCAGGCAAGGGCAACTTCTCCACATTCGGTTCCTGCCTTGTTGATAATAAGGGCGAGCCCTACTCTGTAAAAGTAGGCTCTTGCGAAGGTTGCGGTTTCCTCAACGCAGTTGATTATGGGAGGCTCGCAACAACAGCTCAATTATCTACAGATACTCTCCACAAGCAACTAGACCAAGGCATCTTGCCAATTGCGCAGCTTGTTAATCCAAATTTGATTACAAGAGATCCATTTAAAGAGAAAGTGAGGGGCGGTCCAACAGCAATAATTGTTGATAACATAAGCAAGGCAAAGAAAGTAGCTGAGAACTGTCCGGAATGCCTCCAAGTAACTACTCCCTCTAATATTTCAAGCTTACTTACTGGCATAAATCCCATTATCCCTTCCCTACTATATAATACAACTGCCTTAACAACATCAACAACAGACATAGATAGTGCATTCGAGACTTTCAACTCCTCCTTAACGCCTGCGATGTCATATGGCATCCCGGAACTCCTCAAAGTAAATCTCCAAGATAGCATATTGAGCGACCCTCAAAAGGCATCTGATTTCTTCTACAAATACAGGGAGCCTCTTGTCAACAGAGGCCTAGCTGGGATAGTAGTTGATACTGGAGGCTCAACTTCTACGATCTTAAATAACTTCTGTGGCTTTGAGAAATCATTCAGGGCATTGGCAGGAAGGGAAACATCATATGTCCTTGGCAGGAAACAAGTCATCAACGGCACATTATACCAAGGTAGTGGTTTTGATACTGTCAATAAGAGGAACCAACCAGTCATACAGAGCTCTCTATGCGTTAACAGCACGTGGTTGGAACAAAAAGGCTACAGCGTTGTCTGCTTTGCAAAAGACACGCAAGGCAACCCAGTAGTCAAGACATTCTCTCCGCAGGACATATCAAGCTCTCTCTCAGATCCCATAACATACGATGTATACGCTCCCATAATAGCGTCTCTTGGGAGGTCTTCTGGCATCTATGTGTGCAATAAGGAGGAGGGAATTTACACATATACCTACGACCTCATCCCACAGAGGGATAACTTGGGAGAAGCTCCAATTCTTGTCATCCCACCGGGCACTAAGCAGGATTCTTATTTTTCTGGCAATGACAATGCAGCTTGCTTCAAGGAGCCCTTAACAGATGCGCAAGTCCTTAGAGAGACGGGACAGAGTTTGGAGAACCTCAACTGCTACGTAAAGACTGGCTGTTGTAAAACAACATCTCCATCTGACCCCAATCCAGGCAAGACAGAGTGCGAAAAGATAGGAGGGTGGTATAACGCAACATCTGGCCTCTGCTACTACTCTGGCATTGACCTCACATCCAACTATAACTCACTAAATGATTTTACAAGTACTAGAGTTGCTATGAACAAAAGTAGCTTCTGCAAAGATAACTCACGGCCAACTGACCCCTATAATTGGTACTTGTTAAGCAATAACAAAGGCTATTGCTATGAGAGCAAAACAGGTTCAAGTTCTGTAATATGCTCTGCAATAGGCTGGAGATATGCTCGTGGCATAGGTTGCTATAACTCCAATGGAAATAAGTTAGACCTCTACCAACTAAATAGAGAGATAGCCAATTCTGGTTGGAGTGTATTGGATGGAGTTGGTGTTGGGAGCCCAGCTCCTGTACTTACTTCTAATTCATTCTGTGGAGGAGGAGATGCTAATGGCATATGGCTCATGGATGGAGAGGCTCCAAAGTGCTTAGAATACAAGTATGATTATTCAACAGACCCAGTAACAGTTACTTATAAAGGCTCTAAGTCTTGGAGCGCAGCCTGCTCTGAAAATAATGGCTACTACAAGAGCGGCGTATGCTATTATGATAAAAAAGATGTGAGAACTGCATGTAATTT
>RFKI01000093.1 GCA_003694355.1 Bdellovibrio sp. | reverse complement strand
CTCTTCGCAGTTACCTTTCCAGAAGCCCCTATGTGAAAAAATGGCAGGCTGGCTCTCCTCAAACGGGAGGCGACGGAGTCACCTGGGTGGAGTTAGCGGATTGAGTTTTTCACTGTTCATCAAGCTATGAATAAGAACCCGACGATCCTTTCGCACCAACTGTTCTGAAGACTCAATGGAGGACCATAACATTTGCCCCAACTGGGTGGAAAACAAAAGGGTGCCCTGCACCTGAGAGTAATACCGCGCCTTTTGAGGGTCCAACCCAGGAATGCTCACTCCCCCCGACACCTCTATTTTCGCACAGGGAGTGAAGGCTTCTCCACATTCATAAAGCCCCTTTAAAATATAAACCACGTCCATTTTTAAAGGCAAAGCACTATGAGGGCTCACCCAAAAGGACGAAGAGGTCCAGGTGTCTCCCACTTCCACAGAGTCTTCAGGGAGCACAAAAGAGGGCACAAAGAAAATAGAACGACGGGGAAAATCCCCATACTGTAGCACCTCTCCCCGAGCCGACAAAACCACCAGAAAGCTCTCCCCAAACTCTGGAGTGGCCAGCTCATGCAAGTCCATGGAACCTTTTTTTTCAATGGTGCTCACCTGAAGCACCAAAGCCTCTCCAAAGGGGCTGCCTTGAAGCACCTTCTCAGAAACCTTAAATTGCACTTTGTCGGTTTTATCCCGCACCTTTTTCCCCTTTTCCTCTTCTTGAACATGGGTTTTCACACGATACTTGGTGATAAAAGTTTGCCCGGGAAGTCCTTTTAACTGCATATACACCTTTCGGGAAGGCAGGGGATGAGAGATCCAGTGGTCCAAACCATGAATGCTGGCACACCCTGCAAGCCATAAACCCATAAATAGAACGCCCACGCTTTTCATTGACGACACTCCTTACCTCACCCTATGCTTTCTTTATTCAAAAAGCAAAGGAGATGCTCTATGAAAAAAAGAATTTTGATTTTAGCCGTTCTGTTTTTCTCTAGTCTTTCGGTGAAGGCTGCCATTTACAAACTGGACCCTCAACACCTGTTAGTGGGTTTTGATGTGACCCATATGGTGATCTCATCCGTTCATGGACAGTTTAAAAAAGTTCAAGGGCAGTTGGACTTCAACCCTCAAACGGGAGAACTCAAAAAAGTGGAAGCAAAAATTGATGTGGACAGCCTTGATACCAACGAGCCCAAAAGAGACCACCACTTGAAAAGCCCTGATTTTTTTGGCGTGCGCGATAAAAAGGGCCAATTGGTTTCCAAAAACCGTTATATGACTTTTAAGTCCACAAAAATCACGCATAAGGGAAAAACCTATCAAATTCATGGGTTACTCACTCTGAAAGGCCACACCAAGCCTGTTGTGCTCACGGCCACCTACAAAGGGCATGTGAAGGACCCCTGGGGCAATGAGCGCATCGGGTTTGCGGCCACAGGGCAACTCAACCGCAAAGACTTTGGTTTAACCTGGAACAAGGTCCTAGAAACAGGGGGACTGGTTGTGGGCAATGAAGTGTCCATAAAAATCCAAGGGGAGGCCATTAAAAGCAAAGGCCAGTAGAGTCGTTTTGGACTTTCTAAAACCTTCCAGCCTGGACTTTTACAAAGGGCTTTATCGCTCCTAAAGCCCTTTGTCCAGATTCCTCTCTAACCCCTCATTCTCTCTTTAAAAACAGCCGATTTTCTCCCTGCAAACCGGGGAGGTTTTTTTCATGAAATATGCAAAACGCTTGCTTTTGGCTCTTTTGATTTCCGCAACGGGTTTTTTGATAACCGACTACTGGTATAAAAAACAGGCGGCCAGTTTTTCGTCCTTGAACCAATCCCAGAAAAAAGCCATTGCCCAACTTAAAAAACGTGTGAATGAGGTGCAAAGAAAGCCCCTCACTCGGGTGATTTGGGAATCTCTATCGGGGAATGAGCTGCTTCACGCTGGAGAGTCCATTCGTACGGGCTTAAACAGTGAAGCTCAAATTCTCTTTTTAAAAACAGGAACAGCCATTGAACTGGAACCCAACTCGCAAGTGGTTCTGGAAGAAAGCTCCAATGGACTGGCTTTGAATTTTCTTAAAGGCAACCTTTACATTAAAGGAAAAAGCCATAAGGGGCTCACTTTAAAAACAGGCAACACGGAAATTGCCCTGAACAATGCCACCCTCAGTGTTTCTAAAAGCCTCTCGGGGCAAACAGCTCTGGAAGTTTTTAAAGGGAAGGCCCAGGTGAAACAAAATGGCAAAACCGTCGCCCTCGATCAAGCTGGAGTTATTGGGAAAAATGGCGTTAAAAAACTAAAAGATCGCATTTTGATTCTGGAACCTCTTCCTGGTTCCACCCTCTATGTAAACGCCCAAAAAAAAACGCCTGTGATCTTTCGATGGAAAAAACTGCCTCCCGGCTACACCGTGTATCTGGAGCTGGGAAAAAACAAAGCACACCTGAAACGCACCCAAATTTCAGCACCGGGAGAAAAGGGCGAAGTCCGTGTACGCATAAAAAAATCAGGAAAACGTTATTGGCGTTTGGTGGCCCTTCCCAAAAACCCCAAACAAGGGCGTATGATTTCCAAAACCTTGCCAGTTCACTTGCAGTTAATGCGAAGCCCACTGCCTCTTTTTCCTGAAAATCAAAGCAAGGTGGTGCTCAAGTCCGATAAACCCCAGCTAAACTTCCAGTGGCTTAATAAAACCCCCTTTTCTGGCCTCTACCTTGAAGTGGCCAAGGACCCCGAGCTAAAAACCGTGGTTCACAAACAAGCTCTCCCCAAAGACACCTCCTCTTACACCTTTACCGTTCCTGAAAGCGGCACCTATTTTTGGCGCGTCACTGGTTTTTTTAAGAACAAAGAAACCACCGAGTCCCTGCCCAGCCCCATTCAGCAATTTAAAGCCCAGGTGGGTGTGGTTTTGATCCCACCCAAGCTGCGCTCCCCTGTGGACCAGCAACGCCTTTCTCATAACAAGGTGCTGGAAAACGGCGTGCTCTTCTCCTGGAAGCTGGTAAGTGGAATTAAAAAGTACAAGCTCTTTGTTCAAAACGATAAAACCAAGAAGGTCATTGAAAAAGAGGTGAGCCTTTCTCCTTACAAATGGGATCACTTGCCTGACGGAGCCTACACCTGGTGGATGCGCTCTCTCGGCCCGAAAGGGCGCATGTCCAAGCCTTCGGTCAAGCATCGCTTTTTTATCAAGCCTCTTCCCAAAGTGCACTGGGCCACTGGTGACAAGCCCTCCACCTATTACTATGTCACCACCCGTCCACATATTAAAATCCATTGGAAGCCTTTTCTGAAAGCGACCGCCTATCGGGTTCAATATGGTCCTGTGGGCACACTCACAGAAGACACCCCTTGGATTTATACGAAAAAAACCCTGATTAAAAAATGGGTGGACGAACCGGGAGAGTACGAAGCTTTAGTGGAAGCCCTCAATGACCAAAAGAAAGTGATCGCTCGCAGCTCTGTTAAGATCATTGACGTGCAAGAACGCCCCCTTCTGCCCTCGCCAGAAATGAATATGCCGGTTCAAATCCGCTCCAACAAGCGCGGGGATGTGACCTTAAAATGGAAGCCAGTTAAAGGCGCTCAATTCTACGAAGTGCTACTGAAAAACAAAGAAGGAAAAGTGGTGAAAAAAGCCCGAGCCAAACGGGCCGTGGCCTCTTTAAGACGTCTCCGCCCTGGCACCTATTCCGTTTCCGTGAAAGCGGTGGACCAATACCAAAGAGCCAGTGCGGAAAGTGAAGCTCGAAAGCTGCTTGTGCCGAAAGTGAGTAACATTGCGGCCCCTAAACTCAAAAATATAAAGGTGAAGTGATTTGAAAAGAACAGCTTTGTGGTTTTTTCTACTTTTGACAGCTCTGCCCTTAAAGGCCCAGAACCGTCAACGCCGAACCATTCAACTGGAATGGGAGCCCGTTCCAGGCGCCACGGCTTATGAGATCCGTTTGCGCAAAGGCCCTAAAAACTACACCTTTAAAACCAAAAAGCCCTCCTGGAAAGGAGCTATTCAACCAGGCCTCTATGAAATGAGCATTCGCTCCTATGATGAGCGCGGAGTGCCTGGGGACTGGAGCCGCAGCATTCCCCTCAAGGTGAAACTGTTTGCTGCACGCCTGATTGCCCCAAAAGGGGATGTGTTCACCAAAAAGGAGAAAAGGGCCGAGGTGGCGTTTCAATGGACCCCTGTTAAGGGAGCCAGTGCTTACCATATTTTTGTAAACCATAAGGTTTACAAGGCCTCCCAGCCGCCCTTGACCATTGAGTTGCCCGTGGCCAAGGCTTACAAATGGACTCTTATTCCCCTTCAGGGAGAAAAGCTTTTAGGTGAAAAAAGCACGCCCCTTCATTTCAAGCTCTACGGAGCCCCTTTGGAAAAACCCCAACTTCAAGCTCCCTCCACGCGAGTGGTGCAGCAAATCACCTGGCCTCCCGTCCCCTATGCCAAAACCTATCAAAAAACCCTGTACTTTAAGGAGAACAATCAATGGAAAAAGGTGTGGGAAGAGTCTTCGCCTCAGAACGCCTATTCCCATGATCTCTCTCGCCCTGGAGGGCTTTACAAATTACAGGTCGTGGCCCAAGCCCCTTTGCGGCCCGCCTCCCCGGTGGCCACCCTGGAGTTTGAATCCCTGGGTGGACTCACCAACCCGGAAGCCATTCGCCAAGCCCAACTGAAAGAGTCCATTCGCCGCCCTTCTTCTTTTTACGCCATTGCCAGTTATTTTATCACCGCCGCCTCTTACCAGTTTACCACCGAAGACCCAGCTTTAGGGAGCTCGTCCTTTCAAAACGTGATTGGCAAAGGGCGCATCGGTTTTGGCTACGCTCCCCCCACTCACCCTTGGGGGGCCTTTGCCATTATCGATTTAGCAGGCATGTTTTATAACCAAGAGCCTCTGGTTTTTCCGTCTTTAGAGCTTCACGGCACCTGGACTCGAAAGTTCTATAAGGGGTATTTGCGTTACAGTGGGGGAATTTTCCAAAAGGAGCTGCCCCTGCTCTTTCAAGAACAAGGATTCAACCTGTCCTCACCCCCTGTGGCTCGAACAGATGCTGTGGAAAACAGCGGGTTTCACTTTGGGGCTCTTTACTGGCAACCATTAACCCAAAAATTGGGTTACCAGCTAACAGCCCGTATCTATTTTCCCATTGACGGCACGGCCTTTACCCGCTCCGACGCCCGACGACGTCAGGGAGTCTCTGCCGAGCTCCCCCCGTCCTTCTCTTTGGGCCTTCTGGGCTCCTATCGCCTGAAAAAAAATGTGATGGGCTTTATGGGCTACACCTTCCGTCACGATGCCGCCTCCTTCAAGCAAAGTGTTTCGGAGACAGAAACCTATCGATCCGATGTGACTCTGGATGGGCATTATTTAAGTTTTAAGCTGGAGTACAGCTTTTAAAGTTCACTGGCCCCAATTCTCCAAGGCCCCACAAGAGGACGTCGCTTTTTCGAGATGTCATAGTCATAGGGCTTTCGCAAGACAAAGTACCCCAGAGGATCCAAGGGAATCAAACTCTGAGACTCAAAAAAATTGTAACCATGAGAGAGATAGAAAAGCCCCTCAGAGGTGTAATTGGTGGGATTTATAAGGGCTTCTGCTGAGGTTGCGGCACCAATATTAGAACGAAAACCCGAGTTAAACACGGAGGCCATGGCCGTCTGGCTGGCAAAGCCTGTGATTCCCGTTGAATCAATTGGCATGCCTGAACGGCCCAGCAATACATTGTCAGAGCCCGAGCTGGCAGAGTGTAAAAGGTTAATGGAAAACATACCAGAACCCTCTCCCTCAAAGAGGTTGTGATAGGCATAAAGCTTTAAAGGAGAAGG
>RFKI01000092.1 GCA_003694355.1 Bdellovibrio sp. | reverse complement strand
CACATTATAGAAAAGATAGATCTTTCAACAAACACACGCACCACCATTGCGGGGCAGTCGGGGGTTGCAGGCTCTGCTGATGGTGTAGGTACTGCAGCCACCTTTGATACTCCAAGGTCCATTGTTTTTAAATCGGGTTCCCCAGACAAGCTGTATGTGGGTCAGTATGGAGGAGGTTGTTTGCTTCGGGAAATTGATTTGAGTTCACTACAGGTTTCCACCATTGCCGGAGGAACTTGTGGGGAAGCCGATGGTGCAGGCACCACAGCTAAGATGTATTTTGGGGATCAATCAACCATGGCTTTAAGTGGTAATTTGTTATACCTCACTAACTGGAGTACAGAGTCTATCCAAAAAGTGGATTTGTCACAAAACCCGGTGGTGGTGTCCCGAGTGGCCGGAGGGACGTCAGGAGATGTGGATGGCGTGGGGACGGCGGCAAAGCTGAACAATCCCGCGTCCATCACGGTGTTGGGTAATGAGGTTTATTTTTATGATGCTGGAAACTATAAGATCAAGAAAATGGATTTATCCACCTATCAAGTGACCACAGTGGCCGGCAGTGGCACTCCCGGTTACAAAGACGATGTGGGGACGGCAGCTCAATTTGGAGCCACCAATTTGTATTTGGCTTCAGATGGGACCCAATATGTTTTTATTTCAGATCCTGCCAATCATGTGATTCGTAAACTGGATACCACCACGGGTCAGGTGAGCACGATTTTAGGAAAGAAGGGTCATGGACAGGATATAGATGGTTCGTTGTCTTCGGCGTACACATATAACCCGCGCACTCTTCTTTTTACCTCCTATGGTTTATTTTTTGATAATGGAGATGCTATTCGAAAGGCTTACTAGAGGTACCAGGAAAGTCCGACTTTGCCCACATAGTCCCATTGATTGGACTGCTTATCAATGGGATTGTTCCAAGCATCAGCTCCCAACTTGAGTAAGAGGGATTGAGTCAGACGTATTTTAAAACCAATTCCTGCACTGGGGACAAGTCCTTCTCCGCCATTTAAGGACAATGTGCCTACGCTGGCAGTTTCAAAAAATTTTTCTTTTTTCACATAAGCGCCACCAGCCTTGATATAGGGTTGAAAAACAGCCCTCCTACCAGCAAAACTTAAGATAAAGTCTAGTCCCGATATTTCTGTTCTTGTATAGATGGTTTCCTTCTCTTGCAAAGGAGCGAGCGTGGTTTGAGTGACCAAGCCCGTGGTGTAACTGAGTTCGATGGCTGACATTTCCATAAAATAATAGGCCAGAGAAATTGTATGAGAGTTGCTAGTGATAAAGTTATTTTCATCATAGCTTTCATGTCGATAGTTGGCTGAAGCTCCTAACTCAAAAATACCAGCGTGAGCTGAAATGGAAAACGTAAGTAAAGTTAGAAAAAAAATCTTTTTCATAGAGATTATTTTATCAGGTTTGTGGAGCTCTCGAAAAAATTAAGATTTTTTTTAGACTTTTTGAGAGAAAGTGTTTTTTCTATATTTGGTAGCCCTGCGACCATGGTGTGGCCAGAAACTATGGCTGGCTACTGACGGGCCCAATATCGAGGGTCTAGCACAACAATAAAATTATAGTAAAGGTGAATTCGACCATCTTCTTGAACCATTTCTTCTGGTGGGTTAGCAAAAGGAGCTGCTTGTTGGAATGCTAAAACGGCCGCTTGATCCAAAGCGGGGATTTGAGAACTTTTAAGAAGATGAATTTTTGCCAGATCCCCATTGGGTTTTAAAATAACTTCCAATTGAGTGATGTGTTTTTGAGAAGAAAAAGGACTCTTCAAGGAACTTCTTTTAAGTTCATCCCTTGAGTTTTGAATGTTAAATACCCATCGCGACCCAATTTGTTCGTTGGTGCGGGCGTAGAATGTGTAGAAAATAAACTGATCCGTATTTAAAGCAGTAAACCCTCCCTGTTTGATTTGAGGAACAAAAAGACTTACCTTGGAGCCGTAAATTTTAGGCTCTTGGGTTTGCAAGACAAGGCCTTCATTGTTCTTCTTCGTTCGAGGTTTGTGGGGGCTCTGTGAGGTTGAAGGTATAAAAAGGTTGTGGCGAAAAGAAGAAGAGCGGGCCATTTGTTCTTTATGAGTGCGTCGTTTTTTATCTGAAAGGAAATGCTTTGTCTTCCTGTTTTTAGTGGGTGGAGCGTCTATGATTTGCACTTGTAAGGGGAGGGGGGCCTCTTTTTTTAAAAACAGATCTGCCTTGTAAAGGCTAAGAAGAAGTAGAGCATGAAGAAGGAGGCTGATTAAAAGGGAGAGGTGGAGTTGCTGTTTGGAGGTGGACATAAAAGGAATGTATCAGATTTCTTCAAGAACAGCTAGTTTTAAGGCGAGGAAAGGCAAAGGGAGAGCAGCACTCATTTAACTTTAAAAACATGAGTCTTATTAGTGCCTTACGATCTTGACCCTGTTTTTTGGCTAAAGTTGAGACACAAAGACGCCGATAGGAGAAAAGACAGAGGGGGGAGGGGCTTTATGTTTAAAAACAATGTGATTTCTTTAGAGGATCGCCTTAAAAAGAAGCTTAAAAAAAAGAAAAGTTCTCGTAAGGCGGCTAACAAAAAAGCCAAGGCCCCTCAGAAAGTTGATTCCACCAGCATTACAGATATTACTGGGATTCGTCAGGAAATGCTGAAGGAAGAGCGCCGTGAAGTTAAGCGAACCATTTTAACGGGTTTTATTGGTGCTTTTGCCGTGATCCCTCAAAAAGGCCTTTTGAGAGTTTCGGTTTATGATATTTCCGAAAGTGGTATTGCCTTTGACGTGAATGAAGAAAATGGCTTTTTGTTGAAGGCTGGTGAACCCATTGCCATGCGCATTTATCTTAATCAGCAAACTTACTTCCCTTTTTTGGCTAATATTTACAACATTCGAACCATTCCTGAAGAAAACGTGGTTCGTTTTGGAGCAGGTTTTGTTGAGGGAACCATTAATGTAGAAGCCATTAAACACTTTATTAAATTTATGGAAAGTGTAAGCGCTTCCCTACAAAAAGACACTGGAGACGTGATGGTCTCTAACCTTAAAAAATACTAAGTTTTGCTTTTTGCAGCAAGCAGATTTTTTTTCATATACAAATCCCCTTCCATGATGTGCAATGAAGAAGTGGGAGGTGTATATGACATCAACAAACACCCGTAAGATTATTCTGGATACCAATGTCATTTTATTTGATGCTTTAGCCATCACCAAATTTTCCAAAGCGGATATTTATATTCCTTTTGTTGTGATTGAAGAAATCGATCGCTTTAAAAGGGATTTGGGTGAAAATGGACGAAACGCCAGGCAGTTTAGTCGTTTTATTGATGTGCTTCGATCGAAGGGAACTTTGGCAGAAGGGGTTCCTTTAGAGAAAGGTGATTCTTATGTTTTTGTAACAACAGATTCGCCCATTGAGGGTCTTCCGCTTGAGTTGGAAGGGCCCAAGGCGGATAACCGTATTTTGGCAAAAGCTTTATCGCTTTCCAAAGAGTTTCCCGAAGCCCATGTGGAGCTTGTGACAAAGGATATCAATTTAAGAATTAAAGCAGATGTTTTTGGAATTTTAGCAAAGGATTATGAGCCTGAGAGCACTCACACTGAAGAGCTGTATACAGGGCTTATGGAGCTAGAGGTGTCTCCTGAGGATATTGATCTATTTTACAAAGAAAAGGCTTTGACTTTCCCCGAAGACTCCAAAAAACCTTATGCCAATCAATATATTTTAATGAAAGATCAGTCGAATCCGAATCATAGTGCAATTGGGCGTTATTCTCAGGTGCAAAATCAGATTGTGCCATTGATTTCCCCTTCTGAAAGCATTTGGGGGATTCATCCACGCAATATGGAACAAAGTTTTGCTTTAGATTGT
>RFKI01000091.1 GCA_003694355.1 Bdellovibrio sp. | reverse complement strand
TTTTACAAGTGGCTATAGTGATAAGCTCCCTTCCTCTGTTTTTGACTCTGGACGAAGCCTTTCTGTTCACATTTTTGATTTAGCCATGAACGTTCCTGGAGGAAGTCCTCAAGCTTACCGCTCAGCCTTTGTTTTACTCTTACTCTTGATTCTCATTCACAAGGCCTTTCAGTCTCTTGCCAAAAAAATGGGAGGTACCTTATGAGAGATCCAGTTTTTCTCATACAAAACCTCTCTTTGTATTATGATTACAACTTAGCTCTCTATAACCTGAATGTCAGCATTCCTGATTCACAAATCACTGTGATTACAGGTCGCTCAGGGTGTGGCAAATCCAGTTTTTTAAGATGCCTCAACCTTCTCTGTGCTCTCAATCCTCAATGCCGCGCCCAAGGGCAAATTTTCTTTCATGGAAAAAATATCTTCCAAATCCCCAAGACTCAGCTTCGTCAAAAAGTGGGAATGGTTTTTCAAAGCCCTAATCCCTTCCCTTTTTCGATCTATAAAAACATGGACCTTCCCCTTAAAGAACATGGTGTTTCTGCTTCTAAACGATCGTTTCTCATTCAAAAAACTCTGGAACAAGTGGGGTTGTGGGATGAAGTGAAAGACCGCCTTCATACCTCAGCTCTCCAGTTGTCTGGGGGGCAACAACAACGCCTCTGCATAGCTCGAAGCCTGGCCCTTCAACCTGAAGTGCTTCTTCTGGATGAGCCCACAAGTTCCCTAGACCCAGACGCCACACAACAAATAGAATCTCTGCTTTTGGATTTAAAAAAACAAGTGACTTTAGTTCTTGTAACCCATGACCTTGAGCAAGCTCAACTTCTAGCTGACCAGCACTTAGTCTTTGGCCCACCTCAAAGCCCTTCTAGCCTTTTGGCGGTTCATCAGAAATCCAAATCAAAGCCTCTCAATAAAACCATTCCCCCTCTACCCGAAGCCACACTTTAGCTTCTCCTCTTTTTTCTCGATAAAGAGAACATGAAAATACCCCTTTTTAGAACTGTTAAAAACTTCTTTTCCGAACATGTTTTTGTATTTCTTTTTGTTTTTCTTTCTCTTTTATCTTTAGGAGTTTCCACAGGCGTCTATCTCTATGAGTCTCCTCTTCCCCAATCCAATATTCATTCTTATGCAGATGCTCTTTGGTGGTGTCTAGTAACCCTTTTAACCGTGGGTTACGGAGACCATTACCCCATCACGCCAGAAGGGCGTACTTTGGCAACCATTTTAATGTTTGGAGGTGTGGCCTCTGTGGGCGTTCTCACTGCAAAGTTCTCATCTTATTTTTTAGATTTAACCATTCAGGAAAGGAGAGGTGCCGTGGATCCCAGTCAACTCAACGACCATCTTATTATCTGTGGTTGGAAATCACAAATGGAAGAGTTTGTGGAGCATGTGCTTGAAAAAAATCCCTCTTGCAAGGCCTCAAAAATTGTATTGGTCAACAACATGCCAGAAGAAAAACTGGAAGTTCTTAAAGAAAATAAGCGCCTCAATAAAATCAAATTTGTACGTGGTAATTTTTTCTCCGAACCTGTGTTAAAAAGAGCGGCCCCTCATAAAGCCCGAAAGATATTGCTTCTAGCAGACAGCACCCCCCATGCCGATGGAAAAATTCCAACGGTCTCAGAAGCTGATGCACGAACGATTATGGCCGCCATGATCCTCTCACAAATTGCAAAAGGAGTTCCTGTGGTTGCAGAAATTCTGGATCCCTCTATGAAACAATACCTGAAAGTGGCTCAAGTGAATGAGATTATCTACAGCCGAGACTACAGTCGTCTTCTTATGGCCGCCGCCTCTTCAGGAACAGGAATCCCCAATATCATTCACCAGCTCATTCACCCTCAAAGCCCTTACACTTTATCAACAAAACCCATCCCAGATTCTTTTTTGGGAAAAGAGTTTCAAGAGCTGGAAGCCTATTTCAAAGAACAGAACCTGCATATCCTGGGTTTACTTGAAAACGCTGGCAACATCCATCAAGTTAAGGAACGAGCACTTCGTGAGGCTCAAAAAACACCCAATGTTTCTCAACTGGTGGAAAATCTAAAAAAAGTCAAAGAGCTGGAGCTCAATAAACCACTTCTGGCTCCAGATAAGAATTACGTTGTTCCAGGAGGCGCTTTAGCTGTTGTGCTAGAACGAAAAAAGGAGGTTTGCTGTGATTCTGCCGCTTAAAGAAGAAGAGTGGGAAAACACAGCTCTGATCTTATCACAAGTTAAGCTTTTTTCTGGCATTTCTAACAACAAAGACGCTCTTTATGCCATCGCTCAAACAACAGGATTTAAATCTTATGAAGAAGGTCAGTGCATCCTGGAAGAAGGACAAAAAGGTGAAACTCTTTTTATTTTAATCGAAGGACAAGTGAGTATTTATAAAAAAACACTTGATGGAGATAACTACAAAGTGGCCATTTTAAGCTCCAAAAACTATCCTGTTTTTGGAGAAACCGCTCTGTTCGAAAGAGAAACGCGCAGTGCTTCTGTATGTTGTGACACCAAAGCACAATGCCTAACTTTATCCAAAAGAAATTTTCATGCTTTCGCTCAAGAAAACCCTCAATGGGCCTTACCTATCTATGAAAATATTTGTAAAGACCTTATCCACAGAGTCAGAGGCCTGAACCATGACCTCAGCCTTTTACACCGTGCCTTGGCCAGAGAAATTAAAGGGCAGTAGTCGGATTTTCCAGGATTTCAAAAATCCGATTTTTCCTTCGAAAATCATAATAAGTACAGATTCTTTTTCTCCGTCTCTCCAAGGGATCTCGAATTTGATTCAGAGCTTTTTCCAATTGTCCCAACTGGATTTTTCCATCAGGATGCGAATCGGCATAAGGCCCATAAAGAGTTAATTGACGACAAATCTCTTTTGATTTGTTGTCGGGCCATCCACCACTGATATAAACCATTAAACAAAAATGGGCCAAACGTTGGTAACGAATCCCTCGGAAGCCCTCTTGACCTGTTTCTCCCTCTTTAGCTCTTTGATACAGTTTTTCTATAATTTCTGGGATCTGGTCTGTTTTATCAATCATTAGCTCTCTAAAAATCTGAAAGTTTATTTCCGTTTGGTCCATAGCCACATCCAAATCTCTTTTCACCGTCAACAAGTCACCTTCCATTCCGGCTTCCGATAACCGACGAACAATCTCTCCCCCCACTCCTTGTAAAATTTCTTTAATGTTCTGGGGGATTTCTCCTGATTGAATTTTGTCCACCATATCCCATTCCACAAACTCCGTTAAACGCTCACTAAAATATTGAACCCCCAAGTCCAAACGCAACAGCAAATAAATAACACTTAAAGGGTTGATTTCCTCATCATCTTCACCAATTGTCTTTCCTATATCATCGCCCATACCTCGAACAAACCATGGAAAGACTGTGTGCAAGTAAAGACCTTCCCCCGCATAAGCGCGATTCATGATTTTCAAAACCTGGTCAATCATTTCTAAAGTGTCTTTTAGGGGTTTTTTGCGGTTCGCATGCTCTGCATTCTTGGAGCTTTTCTCTAACATGTCTTGAACAAAAGACCGAATCATCTCCAAAGCCTCTTTGGGCGACACAAAACGAGTGCTCCTTTCATGAGCGGCAGCAATAAGAAGGTCTGAGTTGACAAGGATAATGTCACTAAACTCCAATAAAACCTGTTTCGTGGCTCGCGCTAAAATCTGAGGCCAATTTTCATATTGCACCTCTCTTAATGGCACATTCAAATTCAGCCGTTTTTTAATATAGTCTTCCAGGGTTTCTCGAGCCTCAGCCGGTTCCGGACATGGATTTTTCACACCTTGAAGTAGCCAGCACGCAAACCGTCTAGGGTCCTTGGAAAGATCACTAAATGGATCAGGTCCCACGCCTCCCATCATTTTCCTTTGGCTTTCACCTGAAAGCTCTACTGATAAGTCATAAATGAGTTGAAACATGATATCTTTCTTAATGCGAGGATCATTGGAACCTCTCAGCTTCCTTGCATCCTCGTTGATTCGTCCTTGCACCTGAAGATCTCTGGTGTCCAACTTTAAACGTTTTTCCAAAACACGCTTTTGTTGATAGGCATCCACGGAACGTTGTGGTTTCACTCCCGCACGCACTTTAAGCAACCAGTTATTAAAAACGGGAAGCTGTCTTGTTAGCAGATCAATACCTCTCCAAAAATTTTGAGGTCGCTCCCCTGGTTGATAACTTTTAGCCTGAATATTTACCATCTGAGCCGCATCAGCCGCCTGACAATAAAAGTTGGTCATGGATTCCAAAGCACAACCAATAGCTTGAGGCATTTGGGATGCATAAAGTTCCCACTTGATTTGCTCCAGGTTGGCATAGCGCATGTAATTAAGAAAAGTGTTAAACATTCCCGATAAAACCTGCAAATGGCTTCCCAAAACCAGGGCTGGCAAAGCTCCCTCCAACGGAGGCCAGGCTGGAAAAAAGCCCAATCACAGAACTGGGGGACTGTTGCAGACAAGCGGCCAATTCCCCAGATTGATTAAATAAAGTGGCAAAATAAGAAGCCACATTCTCTGTGGTCACCGAAAACTGATCCTGGAACCCCACTCGATCCAAGCCCTCTTTATAAACCGTATGTTGGGCTCTTAAACTGGCTAACAAAGCCTGCCTTGATAGAATCTCCACTTTAAGTTGAGCCACAAGATCCGCATCTTGAAGTTGTTCCGCTTTCTGTAAACTTAAAAAGAGTTCCTGAAGCTCTTCCTGGGTCTGCCTGTAATCCAAAAATGTGGTGTCCTGATAGGCTCCATGAATTTGTCGGGTGGTCTGCAAAAGGTGATCTAGAAAAGAGCCAAATTTTTTGCACTGATCTTTGGTTTTAAGACTCTCTATAATTTGTATTAAAGCTTGTGTTTGACTCAAAGCCTGTTGAGCCCAACGCCCATTTCCTGAACAAGTAGCCCCAAACTTATTGATAATCTCCGAGGCCACCTGGGAAGGGTTATCTCCTTTGCAGGACACCAAGAACAGAAAAAGAAGACACAAAATTCTCATCACACCTCTCCCCTCTGAATACCTGGCAATGTAAGAAAATCTGTTTCTAAACACAAGGTTTTTTCAGAAAAAACTAAATAAAAGGCATGACTGTTTTACCTTTTGACAACACAGCCGGCCAGAACCAGTTGAGAAGAGGGTCTTGTTCTATAGCATCCAAGATTTGAATATCCCACATCCTGTAAGTTTCATCAGAACGGTTCAATAAATGATTACCTGGTCCAACATGAATATATTTACTCACTCCATACTTTTCTTTAAGGGTCTGAACCACAAGATAAATGCTTGTTAACTCTTCTTGTTTCAATGTAACAGGAGCCCACTTTTCCTCTTGCCACATATAAATATCAAAACCAGGGTTTTCTTCTTTTGTAGCCATAACAGGAAAAGGAGTGTCCCATAAAGGCAATTTTTCATAAAGGGCTTCTTTCAGACTGGTTTGTCCCACAATCACCCTTAAAGCTGAACAGCCTTTAAACGTTCTTTGACTAATAAGAAAAGAAGGACGACGAAACCTTTTAAGATACCTTTCATAAAGGCCCAATTGAATGGCTGTAGATAGCGCACACTTCAAAGGGAGATGCCTTAGAAAATAAGCATCTTCTGCCTGCAGAAAGTCAAACAAAGAGAGCCTCAGGCTCCCCAAGCTGTCCACTAAACTTTGCATTTCTTGAATTTTTATGTGAACTTCAGGAATACGAAGAACGTTCACACGAATGTCATAAAAATCTAAAGCTTCGGCTCCCCCAAAAACCAAGCTCTCTTTCATCCCCCCCCCTTTTTTATGCCAACCCCCTTGGCAACACTTTTATATTTAGCAACTTTTAAGCCACTTAAAAAACTTCTTTAGCTCCTACATTGGCTCTGAGCGCACTGTAACAAGATGCAACATCAAAGAAACATAGATTTTTTTCAAAAAGAGAAAAAAAACCTGAAAACTTTTTAGCCTCCCTTTTGGTTTATGCGTCGTTTCATTTTGCTTCCCAAAAAGTCTTTTGAGACAGCTCGACTTTTGAAGAGGGACCCTGTTTTTTTTCTGCCTCTATATTATTGATTCTGTTAATCTTTTTGTAATGACACTACTCGACTCGGCCTCTTATCGGCTTTCTCAATTTTTGCGTTCCAAAAAACGCCCTCCTTTTGAAGGGGCCTATATTTATATTCTTACTTTAGCCCTAGGATATTTTGCTGCAGACCTGAGCATTCTACAACTGCGTCCCTCAATGCTTCCTAACAAACCACCTCCACGTCCTCATAAATCCCGACGAATGGTTCAAAAGTCTTTTACTGAATATAAAGTGATTGAAAACCAGAATATCTTTAATCCTGACGGCAAAATCCCTCCTGCTCTTTCTGAAAAAGGCAAAAACCAATTTGATGAGAAAGCTCCAGCTGTACCGTCCAATCTTCCTTTACAACTTCTCGGAACCATTGTGGCAACCAACCCCAAAATGTCTATTGCTTCCATTCTGGTGAAAACAAAAAATAAATCCAACGCCTACATGGTGGGAGACCACATTGAAGATATGGCTGAAGTGATAAAAATTGAAAGAAAAAAAGTAACTATCCGCAATCTCAACAACCGCCGTTTGGAATACATTGAAATTCCTGAAAACATGAAGCTCTCTTTTTCAGCACCTTCTGCCAGCCATGATGGTGTGATCGAACCTGTTGGAAAAAATGAATACTCCCTTAAAAGAACAGAAGTTGAGAAATATCTGGAAGACCTTCCCTCTCTCATGCGCCCAGATGTAGTCCGCATGATGCCCAATAGAACAGCCGATGGCCGCATTGATGGATTTCGGTTCACCCGTATCAAACCAGGAAGTGTTTATGACAAATTAGGCTTTCAAGTGGGCGATGTTCTTAAGTCATCGAGCTTCACCCCTTCAACAGACTTAAGAAC
>RFKI01000090.1 GCA_003694355.1 Bdellovibrio sp. | reverse complement strand
TAACACTTTTAATTTAAGCAATACGCTTAAAAACTCAAGATCATTTCAAAACTAGAAGTTTTGAATACTTTTATTTTAAATAATACGAGCAACAGGCATCCTATCACCAAGCTTTTGAGAAGCCTGAATAAATTCATATTAGCCTCATTAAAAAAGTCTTCCCCAGAGAAAACAAAATGTAAGAAGAGCAGCCAGCTACGAGCGCTCAGAAAAGGGCACCCACTTTAGTCCTTCTTTGCCAATCCACTGCCCTCGAGGACGATAAATGCGGTTTTTAGAGTACTGCTCCTGAATGTGAGCTAACCAGCCCACCACGCGTGCTGTTGCAAAAATGGGCGTATAAAGATCCAAGGGGATTCCCATAGAGTAATAAACGGTTGCAGAATAAAAATCCACATTGGGCAAAAGCCCCTTTTCCTTTTGAACTGTTTTATCAATAATGGCTGACATTTCATACCACTTGGACTGACCTGTTTTTTTCGTCAAACTTTCACTCATACCTCTTAAAATTTTGGCTCGAGGATCACCATTTTTATATACCCGATGACCAAACCCCATAATTTTTTCTTTACGTGCTAAAGCTTCCTTAACCCATTCCTCAGCCTTTTCTACTGAGCCAATTTTTAAAAGAGTTCGCATCACCTGTTCATTAGCTCCCCCATGCAGAGGCCCCTTAAGAGCGCCAATAGCACTGACAATGGCCGAATAAATATCACTCAACGATGAAGATGTAACACGAGCCGCAAAAGCTGAACAGTTGAGCTCATGATCCGCATGCAAAATAAGACATGTATCAAAAACTTTTACCATTTCCTCGTCTGGCTCTTCTCCCTTCAACATATAAAGGAAATTC
Organism: Bdellovibrio sp.; assembly: GCA_003694355.1. Taxonomy (GTDB): domain Bacteria; phylum Bdellovibrionota; class Bdellovibrionia; order Bdellovibrionales; family UBA1609; genus J124. The sequence goes on along the minus strand of RFKI01000090.1, from coordinate 8,633 downwards.
CAAGCAAAAGATTTATTTTCCTTTGGAGGAACATATTCTTTACCCTGTCTGGTCCTTTCCAAAAGAGCCACTAGAGGACCAATTTTTGGAGCCAAACGCAAGGACACTCGTTGCCGCCCCTCCTCATCTATACTTTGAGAATCTGAATCCCAAAGAGCCATATAGGAAACTGCTGTTCTTAACCAGGCCATGGGATGAACATCTTTAAAAGGCAAGCTTTGTAAGGCCTTCACCTGTTCTGCATTCAAGTTCATGCCTTTTACAAAATGAGATTTAAATTCATTATATTCACTTTCTGTTGGCAATTTATCTTTCCACAATAAAAACGCTGTCTCTTCAAAATTGGAATGTTCAGCAAGATCTTCGATAGTGTACCCTCTATAGCATAAAGTGGCGTCCACAATAAAAGAGATGGCTGTTGTACAAGCCACAACACCTTCTAGACCCTTGTCCACAGCTCCTGTATAAAGTTCCATAACTTAACCTCTTCCTTTTAAAAGCAAAGCCCTATGATGATTCCAATCAGATCTCATCTTACAATAAAGCTCTTGAAAGTGGAAGAGAAGAAGTATTTTGTAGACTAAAGCTAGATCTATTTTTTCAAAGTATTTTTTGCAAGCTTTATAATGCGATCTTTCACCTCTAAAACAACCACTGTCTGATCTCGCCGAGGTTCCTTGATTTGAGAAAATTTCTGAACTTGATAAAAAATTTCCTGTCGCAAATCATGGACATTTTGTTTATTCTCATTCAAAAGCCCAAGGAGTCTCTCTTCCCCAAAAGGTTCTCCTTGAGGACTCAAAGCTTCAACAATGCCCCGAGTACAAAAAACCAAGCGGTCCCGCGGATGAAGAGACAGCTGAAAGCTTTTCATATTATGATCAAAAGAACCTCTCAGCGGCCCCGTACAGGAAGACAAAGTTTGAACAGGCTCTTTCTGATCTGGGGAAGAAGGCAAATAATACGCATAAATATTTCCCACCAAGCAATAGGAAAACTCAAAATGACGACGATCACAAACTCCATAAAACAAATCCGCCTCGTCTCCTTGAGGTATTTGAGGAAGCACTTCCTGAATTAAAGTCCCTAAAACCTGATCAGGAGGCGCTCCCTTACGAGCCTCCATTTGCCCTGTTAATTTCAAAATCACTGTTAACAAAAGGGCTGACATCGTATGCCCTGAAGCACTGGTTAACAATAAGCCAAAACGAGCCTTATCCTCATGCTCGAAAAGATCAAAACAATCTCCTCCCTGAACATAGCTTGGCACAAATTTGGTGCTGATTTCAAAACCAGGTATATGGGGCAATTCAGTGGGAACCAAATAATGATGCAAGCGTTTTGCAACATCTAGTTCCCTTTGGATTTTCTCTAAAAGGCCCTCTAGTTTTTGATTGGCTTTCTCTAGCTCTTCCCGATAAAGCTTTAAGTCCTGTTCCCTTTGGGCCACTTCAGCTTCTAATTCTTGAATCCTTTTAAGATGCTCATCACTCATACTTAAAAAGTATCAATTCCATCAAAGAGATGCAACGCACAAAAGAAGAGAAAACTAAGAGTTCCCCTAGAGCTTGCTCCTGGAAAGCTTTTAAAGTAAGTTTTGCCGATGAGCAGCGCAAATCAATGGGGCCATTTGTTAAGACTAACGAGCTTTGGAGAAAGTCATGGTCCAGCCATGGGTGTTGTCATTGATGGCTGTCCAGCAGGCCTCCCCTTTGATCACGCACTTCTAAAAAGAAACCTTCAACAAAGGCGTCCAGGACGCTCTCCTGTGGTATCGGCTCGACAGGAGATGGATGAGCCTCTGATCCTCAGCGGGGTCTATAAAGATATGACCTTAGGAACCCCCATTGCCATTATTGTAAAAAACACCAATGCCAGACCCCAAGATTACTCTCAAATGAAAGAACGTCGTGGTCACGCTGATAAAGTTTGGAAACAAAAATTTTTCCACACGGATCCTCGAGGAGGAGGACGCAGCTCAGGACGAGAAACAGTGGCTCGAGTGCTGGGAGGCAGTGTGGCAGAGATGCTTGTCAAGCAATTGGCTCCACAAACAGATGTAAAAGCTTTCACCTCTCAACTAGGGCCAGTCACTCTTTCTGAAGCAGAAAAAAAAGATCTTTGCTTTTCCCAGGAAACGCTTCTTGAAGAGTCTTTTTATACAGGTCTTCCTGTAAAAGAAAAAGCTCAAAGGGCCTATGAACTCTTAGAAAAGGCTAAAAAACAAGGGGACAGCTACGGAGGCACCATAACTGTAAAGATTCTTCACCCTCCACCCTCACTGGGCCAGCCTGTTTTTCATAAAATAAAAGCTGATTTAGCTCAGGCCATGCTTTCCATTGGCGCCACCCATGGCCTCACCTTTGGCGATCCCCAAGCCCACCAACTCTCTGGCACTCAACTTCATAAAGAATCTCCTCCCTCTGTTTACGGAGGTATTCTTGGAGGCCTCACCACGGGAGAACCCATTACCTTTCACGTTTACTTTAAACCTACCAGCAGCATTCTTGATATTGCCACTAAAGGGCGCCATGATCCCTGCATTCTTCCCAGAGCCTTGGCAGTGGTGCGAAGCATGACCTTCCTGGTTCTGGCAGACCATCTTCTATGGACAAGATTGGATAACCTGCAAAGGCCTCAGCCATGAAAAAATCCTTTTTCTTTGAAGGAGAGATTCCTGCCTCAAAATCCTTGCTCAATAGAGCTTTGATTTGTCAAAGCTACGAACCATCTTTAAAAATCAAGGGCCATAATACGTGTCTGGATGTTCAAAAGTTAACTTTGGCTCTTAAGCAACTTAAAACCAATCAAAAAAAAGCTTTTGACTGTGGACAAGCAGGGACTACTTTTCGTTTTTTAGCACTTCGTCTTTCTCGAATAAAGGGAGAACATATTCTCACTGGCACCCATCGCCTCATTCATGAGCGCCCCCAAAAAGAACTTCTTGAAATCCTTCGACAGCTTCATGTCCATGTTCAAGTTGAAAATTGCCGTTGGATTATCCGCAGTCAAGGTTGGCCACAAGACTATCTAAAACTGCATGTTTCCACTCAAAAATCTAGTCAGTTTCTATCTGCTCTTGTCTTGAACGCATGGGAGCTTCCTACTCCTCTGGAAATAACATGGGACCCTCTCTTTGTTTCCAAAAGTTATTTTTTTATGACCTTAAAACTACTTAAAAAACTAGGCCTTCATTTTCAGATAAAAAAACGCTCTCTTTTTATTCCTCCGCACCAAAAAATATTTACCCACCAAGTTTATTACGTGGAACCTGACATGAGCTCTCTTTTTGTTATTGCAACCTTTGCTGCTCTTTCAGGAAAAGCAATTTTTCATAATTTTCCCTATAAGAGCCTCCAACCTGACAAACGCTTTCTTAACTTTTTTCAGTCCATGCAAATTAAAACAAAACGCCTTCCCGCCAAAAAATTACTGATTTCCTATTCTCCTCAAAGAGAGCCTCTTGAAGCTTCTCTTTATAACTCTCCAGACTTGTTTCCTGTGCTCGCATTCCTGTGCGCTTTAACGCCAGGAAAATCTCATTTAAAAAACATCCCGCAACTTGTTTATAAAGAATCCAATCGTTTAAAAAAAGTCACTGAGTTACTTTCTTTAATAAAAGTACCTTATGAGTTAGAAAATGATAGCTCTATACGAATTTATGGACGATCCTTTGAAGACATAAAAAGACGCATTTCTCCTTTTACTTTTTCCTCCGATCAAGATCATCGTTTGGCATTTGCAGCAGGCCTTCTTCAATATTTAGGCATCCCCCTTTCTCTTGAAGATCCAGAGGTCGTTCAAAAAAGTTTTCCTGAATTCTGGAATATGTTATCTCTTGAGTTTTCTTCCAAAACATATAATAGAAGAAACTCGAGGGAGGGATATGGACTCTTATCTTAAAGTTTGCAACCAAATCAATAAACTAAAAGGAAAACCACAAAAAGAAGCTCTCTTAGCAGCCATATCCCTTAATGCCCTTCTAACCAAAACACCTCAACACCAAGCCTTTTCCTATTACGAAAAAAAAGCATTAAGAAAAATCCGACTGCTTTATGACGCCTCTTCTTCTTGTCTCTCTCAATACAGTCAGGTGTCGCAAAATTTGTTTAAAGAAGGACTCTTTAAAGTTCCTAAACCACCCTATGAACCTTGCGATTTTATTTTATCTGAAGTTTTGCAGAAAGGTTCAGGACACCCCATAAGCCTTTCTCTTCTCTTTTTGTATTTCTCCCGCCACTTTCCTTGCAGTCTTTTCCTCCTGCCTTTAGCTCCACAAGCTTATATATTTAAACTCATTGATCAAAAAAATTCTTGCCATTACTTTGACTTACAAAAACAAGGACAAGTCCTGCCAAGAGAAGAACTTCCTTCCTTTTCTTCTTCTCTGAGTCCTTCCCTTCAAACTCTGGATGCCTATAAAGTTTTACTTCTTTTTATTGAGCAATACATTAGGATTCTTAAAGAAAAAGAGCTTTTTCAACAGGTCCACATCCTTCTTTCTATTATGTGTGAGTTAGAGCCACTTCAACACCACTTTCTAGCCGAAAGAGCTCTTGTCCGCCGAAAGTTAGGGTTAATTAATCTGGCTCTAGAAGATTTAAAAACTTTTTTTTCCTTTAATAATAAATCAGAGGCGCCCAAAGAGCTCAAAGTCGCCTTCTATGAACTTCAAACTCTTTGCCAATTTAAAGACAAAATGACACCACCTGTATAAAAATAAAAGCACCTCACCTGGCTTGGTTTTTGCTTTAACAATCAGTGACCTCTCTATTAACGGAGAGGTTTCAAAAAAAGAAAAGGGGGAAAGATTTCCAAGCTTTGAACTTCCCTCCAGGAAAGCTTTTCTTTCAAAAAACACCATTTCCCCAAAAAAATTTTAACCTTTTTAAAAAGACATAAGGTCTATAGGGGGAGTTAATGATGAACAATGAAAAAGACCTCATTGAAAGAGTTAAGCTTGGTCATACAGCTTCATTTTCAAAACTGGTGCGAAAACATCAAAAATCACTTTTAAGGTTGGCTATGAGAATTACAAATGACCTTCAATCTGCAGAAGACATTGTCCAAGAAAGCTTTATTAAAGCTTTCAAAAAGTTAGATTCTTTCGAAGGACGATCTTCTTTCAAAAGCTGGATGTATCGTATTGTGATCAATACAGCAAAAAACAAGTTAAGAAAACACAAAAAAGATCACCTTGACATAGCAAAAGTCCAAATATCAACGTCACCTATAGCAGAAAATTCCCTTAGTTTTCACGTCTTTAAAGAAGTGCTTCAAAAAGAAATCCAAAAGCTACCCCCCAGACAAAAAATGGCACTTATTCTTCGAGTATTTGAAGAACTTAGCTTTAAAGAAATTGCGGATATCATGGCTTGTCCTTACGATACAGCCAAAGCCAACTACCGCCATGCCCTTATGAAGCTAAGGCATCAATTTAATGAAAGAAAAGAACTAAAAACCTGGGAAGACTTTGACCAAAACTTCAATGTCTCCCAATTAACCTTCATGGAGAATTAAAAATGGAAAAAGAAAATAACCTTATTCCAGAAGAAGATTGGTGGATTGACTATTTAGAAGGAGAAATAGAGAGAAAAAAAAAACAAACTATGGACCTTTTATTAAAGTACTCCATCACTGACAGAAAAATTCTAAATAATTTTTCTAAAATGAAAACCTTAATCCAAATCACAGACCCTGCAGAAAAATTTACACAAGAACTGATAAATCCTAAAAGGCTGAAAAAACTAGAAAATAAAATTATGAAAGCTATCAATTCTATAACGAAAAAAGAATCAAGAATGTCAAAAAAGAAGAAATTATTTTCTTGTTTACCCCAGAAACAAGGACCTATTTAACACTAACCTGATTTCGACCACCTGTTTTTGAAAGGTAAAGGGCCTCATCGGCCCTTTTAAAAATATGATCCCAAGAATTATCATCAGGGGAAATGCTGGAAACTCCCAAAGAGATGGTGACCTTTATCCTTTGGCCCTGATATTCAAATTTATGACTTTCAATGGTTTTTCTGATACGGTCTGCTATTTCTTTTGCTCGCTCTTTTTCACTTCCTAAAAGCAATAGACAAAACTCTTCTCCACCAGATCGAGCAAAAAAATCATTTTCTCTAATCAAGTGTTCGCGAACCACCTGCGCCAACTCTCTCAAAACATAGTCTCCTGCAGGATGCCCATAAGTATCATTAATTTTTTTAAAATGATCAATATCAAAGGTAATGACACTCAACGGAACTCCCATTAACAAAGATCGCTTAAAAAACTCTGGCCCCTTAAGGTCCAATGCTCCTCTATTATGGATGCCCGTCAAAGCATCCTTTTGTCCTCTATCAAATGTTTGAGCTGCTGATACCGCTTCAATGTTACCTCGTTCCAGGAACTTCAATATAACATTTCCCATTTTAATTTGATCATTATTTTTAAGTTTTAAGGGAGACAATGGCCTTAAAATATTATTATTTACAATGGTCTTGTTTGTTGATTCTAAATCGAGAATTGAAACCTCTCCACCTTTTAATAAAAGTTTCGCATGGGCTTTACTCACACTTCTATCATCAATAAAAATATGACTGCTTAAGTCTCTTCCAATAATGCGATCTGTATCTTCAATAGGCCATTGTCGACCAATTTGATTAGCTGGACCCACTAATAAAATTAAACATGGTGGAGCCTCATCAGCCTGTGCCAGGCGCACTTTAAAAGTATCACTTTGAACTACTGAAGTTTTATCAGCAAAAGAGTCCTCTGGTACTTTTTTACCATCATCCGATGACATTTACTTCATCCCTCTTAATATTTCTTGTGCCCTTATTTTTCCAGATTCAACTCCAGGCTGATCATATGTGTTGATATTCAAAGCTTCTCCCATAACACCTACAACAAGCTCCATAAACATAAAAAGAGCACCCACCTGTTTCTCTTTTAAATTATCAACTTTTATTGACAAACTTTCTACCCCCAACGAGGCCAAAGTCTGTTGAACGGCCTCAGCTTCTGCTCTTAAAACATCACCCATTTTACAGTTAGACAAGAAATCAGGACCTAAATAAGGATCTACAAAAACGGCTGGTCCTGATTTTTCAGCCTGTTCCACACGAAAAAATAAAACAAATTTGTCTCTCTGTCCTTCAACCACTTGTTGTAACAAAGAATGTTGGTCCTGTGTTCCTCGACAAGGAAGAGGAGTGCTCACAAAAGGACCCTCTAAACCAGATCGTGTTTTCTTTTTCGCAAGAGATTCAGCCCAAAGCTGCTGAATCCAAAAAGAAAAATTCCTCAACTGATCTGAATAAGTCCAAAACAACGTAATACTTTCTTTTCGATCAAAGCTCATTAAAGACTGAGCGGCCACTTCACAAACAAGCTCTTTTTGTTGAAGAGCCCACAACGCCCCCAACTTAAGATCCTCAAGTGAAGCCCCCATAAAAGCTGCCGGAAAAAGTCCAACGGGTGTCAAAACAGAAAAACGGCCTCCTATATCTTGCGGAAGTTCCAAAATGGGAACCTGATATTTTTGAGCCCACAAAGTTAATGGGTTATCTTTTAGCTCAGAAATCACAGTAACAAATTCAGAAAGAGGAGGATTTATTTTTCTTTGAGCAAGAAGGGCTTGAAACTGAGCTAAAGTTTCTAAAGTACCACCACTTTTACTTATAATAACCCAATGGTTTTTCTGACCCTGAATCTTTTGAAGCTTTTTATTAAAAGATAATGGGTCCACATTATCAAAAAAAGTGACTGTTTTCTCATTCTCAAAAATTTCTTGCAGAACCTGAGCCCCCAAGCTGCTCCCCCCAATTCCTACAATACAAAGATTTTCAAAAGATTCTATTTCTTGGGCTCGTTTTTTACTTTGATGCCAAAGATTTTCTCTTTTGGGAGACTCTAAAAAACCACTCTCTTTTTTATCAAAAAGCTTATCCCAAGACTTAAAACAGGATTCAAGGATTTGAGGATTAGTTAATATTGTTTTTTCAATAAGTTTTATCATTATACAGCCACATCATCCTTTACTTTATGGTAGCCTTTCCACTCATATAAGCGTCCTCGAGGACTTCCTCCTTCTTCTGGGTACTCCAAAGCCACATAAGTTAATTTCGTAATCTTTCCCAAAGAAGCCACGTCTAAAGAAGTTAGCTCTGTCCAGGTTCCCGTATTAAAGTATTCTTTATTTTTACCAAATTGTCGATACTGATAAACATGCGTATGTCCAAAAATCACCACATTAACTCGTGGATCTTTTAAGATGCGCCGTGCAGCTTCACTCAGATCGGGAAATACAGCACTTTCCAACAAAACTTTCAAAATTCTCTGAAACGACCATGACCTCAAGGGATCCTTTACAAAAATTGTTCGAATAAAATACCAAACCAGTCCCAACATTTGTTTTAAGGTAAAAAAAGTTTCATTAATTAAAGACCACCTGACCATTAAAGGAAAAGGACGAACTTTATCAACATGGGGATGCTTGGCTTTGATTTTTAGAACAAACTCCAGAAAAAAATGAGAGCCAAAAGGAAGATTTAAAATAGGTTCTGGAAGGTTCTTTTTTAAGAAAAATTTTCTTGGATCAAACCTATTAGCGGCTTCATGCATATTTCCATGCTCTATATGAAC
>RFKI01000089.1 GCA_003694355.1 Bdellovibrio sp. | reverse complement strand
TTGGCTTTGTAGGCCAAACTGTTTTTAGAGAGTGGCACATTGTTTTGGGTTGCCTGGGTTTCAAGAGGGATGGTGGCGTCGGTATTTATGTGATGGTCATTGAGATCAAGCTCCGAAGGAGGAGGAACACTTTCAATGGTTTTATCCTTGTCAAAGGTGAGGTTATCTTCAGGAACCGGAGGCATAGTATGAAACACTTGGCCTGAGAGCTCGATGGAAGAAAATTGGTCAGTGGGAAGTTCAGTTTGAGAAAGAGCTTCGCTGGTTTCTTCCAGGCGTGCTTCATCTTCTTCCTGAGGGGGGGGATCTTCTAGAGGTGTTTCTTCCTGGAAAGGGTTATCCGTCTGAAGGGCATTGATGTTCAGGAGATTTGAAGGGTTTTCCGTGGAGCCAACATCTGCTGAAAGGTGTTCCTCTAAGTCACTGTCATTGCTCTCAATCTCTTCTTCTAACGAAGCCATGTCCTTCTTTGAAGCTCCGCCTTTCTCTTCTTGTTTTTCAAGGTCTGTTTTGATGGTGTTAAAAATGGTGGTGGGATCCAGGTCTTCCTGAGAAGCCTCTTTCTCCCCAGAAAAAGTGGGGGGCTCTTGAGGGAGTTCCACAATGGGGTAGGACTCCTTTTGAGGGTCTGTTTCGGAATCTGTGGATTCTTCCTGCTGGAAGGTGAGCAAGGGTTCATCAAGGGAAGGCTGATTTATCTGTGAATCTTCAAGGGGAAGGTGAGCTGGGGGCTTAAAAGCTTGCCACAGGGTTTGAAGATTTGTTTTTCTGGCAAGAACATATTGGACAGGAAAGTTCCATGAGGACTCTGTGAGAGGCTCCAGACAGGCAATATAAATCACCCCATCCCATTGCCAAATGGGAAGTCCATCTTCAGTCCAAGAGTTGGTGGTTTTTACGGCTTCTGAGTTCCAGACCTCTAGAGGCGGAGGGAAGTCTGTCAGGAATGTTTCTTTGAGAACGGGAAGGCCATAGTGGTTTTGAGCCCATTTTAAGTAGGCTTCTTCTGAAAACTTTTGATTTTCAAGGCACCATGAAAGTAAAGACTTTCCTTCGGGTAGGTTTTGAGTCCATTCCTGGATTTCATTTTCTTTTATTTTAAAGTATTGAGCCCAATCTGTGTTCATCTTAAAGTTTTTATCGGAAAATTCAGGAGAAATTAAAAGTTTTCTGGTTGGGTGAGAAGCCAGAATATGCTAATTTATGGAGCTATGCCAGACTTTCGTTGTTTAAAGGAAAAAGGTCGTATTTTTTTGGATCACAATGCCACCACGCCTCTCGCCCAATGCGTGATGGACAAACTCTTGGAGTGGGCGAAGGTCTGGGGCAACCCGAGCTCCATTCATCAAACGGGGCGCGCACCAAAGGCGCTCTTAAGAGAGGCGCGAAATGCGGTGGGGGACTTTATTGGTTCTCATCCACTAGAGGTGGCTTTTACCAGTGGGGGCAGTGAGTCCAATAACTGGGCGCTTAAGGGCGGGTATTGGACTCAGAAAGCCAAGGATCCTCGTCGCCAAGAGGTGATTGTGAGTGCCGTGGAACATCCCAGTGTGATGAAAGCCGCCAAGTTTTTAGAAGATCAAGGGGCCAAGATTATTAAAGTGCCTGTTTCTCGAGAAGGGGTTATGGACCTGGATTTTTATGAGTCGGCCTTGAATGAGAAAACAGCTTTGGTTTCCATTATGTATGCCAATAATGAAACAGGCCATATTTTTCCCATCCCGTCTATGGTCAAAAAAGCTCATGAAGTGGGAGCTCTTTTTCATTGTGATGGGGTTCAGGCACTGGGAAAGGTCACGGTGAATGTGCAAAGTTGGGGCGTGGATATGGCCAGTTTTTCAGCTCATAAGTGCTATAGCTTAAAGGGATGTGGGGTGCTTTATATCCGGAAGGGTTTAGTGGTTGAATCTTTAATTCATGGAGGAGGTCAAGAACGTCGTCGTCGTGCGGGAACGGAAAACACTTTGGGTATTGCCTCCTTTGGAGAGGTGGCTAAAAACTATAAGGATCAGGTAAGTTCTTTTTATGAGAAGGTCCTGGCTCTTAGAAAAAGGTTAGAGGAAGGCCTCAAGGAATTTGTAGATGGTGTTGAAATTATTGGAGAAAACCAAAAGAGAGTACCCAATACGGTGGGAGTGATTCTTCCCAGTGGAGTTTATGGAGAAAGTGTGCTAATGAATCTGGATATAGAAGGCTTTTCTGTTAGCACCGGTTCTGCCTGTAGTTCAGGAAGCTCTGAACCCAGTGCCACATTAACGGCTATGGGCTTCTCTCGACAGGAAGCAGAAAGGTCTTTGCGTATTAGTTTAGGCTGGGGTTCAACAGAGGAAGATATTCAGGAATTTATCATAGCCCTTGCTAAAATCATTCGTCGTTTAAAGAGTTTATAGAGGTTTTTTCATGTTAAAGAAAAAGCGGGTTTTGGTGGCCATGAGTGGTGGCGTTGATAGTTCTGTGGCTGCTGCTTTGCTTGTGGAGCAGGGGTATGAAGTGGTTGGGGCCACCATGCAGGTTTGGGATTACAGTAAAAATACCTGTGATGTGAGTGAGGGGTTCGGCACTTGTTGTTCCAGTATTGATGTTGAGGATGCGCGCGCTGTGGCTGATGCTCTTCAAATACCTTTTTATGTGATCAATTGTGAAGAACCATTTTATCAGTATGTGATTGATGATTTTGTTCAAAATTACCTTCAAGGTCAAACGCCTATCCCCTGTGTCCACTGTAATGGCTTTTTAAAATTTAAATACCTGTTGCAAAAAATGAAAGAATTAAATTGCGATTACTTAGCAACAGGGCACTATGCTAAAATTAAAAGGAGCCCTTCTGGAGAGTATCAGTTAATCACGAGTGTTGATACTTGGAAGGATCAGACTTATTTCCTGTTCTCTCTTTCCAAAGAAGTTTTACCTTATTTGATGTTTCCCGTGGGGGATTGGGAAAAGCCCCGTTTAAGAGAGTATGCAGAGAAAAAAGGCTTACCCGTGGCGCGAAAGAAAGACTCCACAGGAATTTGTTTTATTGGCAAAGAAGGGCATGGGGCTTTTATTCGATCCCAGGTGGGAAAAGATATTCCAGGTCCTTTATTAAGGTATCCTTCCGGAGAGAAGCTAGGCGAACATCGAGGTATTTTTTATTTCACCTATGGGCAAAGAAAAGGTCTTGGTGTTTGCTCAGATCGCCCTCTTTATGTGGTTAAAATAGACCCATCAAATAATGCCGTTTGGTTGGGAGAGGAAGAGTATTTATTTTCTCGAGAGCTAAAAATAAAAAATGTGAATGTTCTAGGACGCATTCGAAAAGGTGAAGAGTTGAAGGTGAAAATTCGATTCCATCACGCAGGGGCTGCAGCCGAAGTTTGTGATGTGGGGGAGGCGTTCTGGAGTTTAAGATTTAAGGAGCCGCAGAGGGCGATTACCCCAGGGCAGGCAGCTGTTTTCTATAGGGACTCTCAGCTCTTGGGGGGCGGATGGATTTGTTAAAACAGTGTCATGTGCATACTTTTGGATGTAAGGTTAATTCTTATGACACCAGTTTGTTGGAAAAGCGCTTGGCTCAGGAAGAAAAGGGGGAGAGCCTTTGTTCAAGGCCCGTGCATATTTTTAACACCTGTGCTGTTACAGAAGAAGCAACTCGGGAAGCTGTTCGCCAAATTCGCCGATTGAAGCGTCAAGTTCCTCACAGCCTGGTTGTGGTTACAGGTTGTGGAGCTCAGGTGGACACAGAGGTTTTTGTGAAGTTGCCTGAAGTGGACGCTGTTGTGGCAAATTCCCATAAGGCTCATCTTCAGAGCGTGGTTAAAAATTTACTGGAAGGGGAGGTTTCTCAAAGGGTTTTGAAGTCCAATATTTTTAAAAAAGAAGACATGGAACCAGGTGGTGGTCTTGAAAGCCGTCATACTCGAGCTTTTTTAAAGGTTCAGGATGGATGCAATAGTTTTTGTACCTTTTGTGTGATTCCTTTTGCACGCGGAAAAAGTCGAAGTCTTTCGGTAGATGAAGTGGTTTTGCAAGTGCAAAGACTTTATGAGGATGGAGTGAGAGAGGTGGTGATAACGGGAATTCATTTAGGTGATTACAAGGATAAGGAATTCGTTCTGGAGGACCTTGTTGAGAACTTACTTCATCGCACGCGGATGCCACGGTTCCGTTTATCCAGCTTGGAGCCCGTGGAGGTTTCAGATCGTCTCTTGGAGCTTTATCAAGAAGAGCGTTTGTGTCCTCATTTTCACATGAGCATTCAAAGTGCCCATAGTGGTGTTTTAAAGAGAATGAAGCGTCAATATTCCCAGAAAGAAGTTATCGAAAGTTTAAGACGTTTGGATTTAAAAGTGCCCGGAGCTTATGTGGGTATGGATGTGATTGTGGGATTTCCGGGAGAGACGAGACAGGCCTTTCAGGAAACCTATAAGTGTTTGAAAGATCTGCCTTGGACCAGGATTCATGTTTTTCCATATAGTGAGCGGCCAGGCACATTTGCCACTCGTTTTCAGGATAAAGTGGATTTGCCTGAAATTCGTCAAAGAGCTTTTGAACTCAGGGAATTGAGTGCTTGGCGACTTCAACAAGAAGCTCAAAAACAGCTAGGAAAAGTGAAAAAGATTTTAGTTCTCAATAATAAAGTGGGCCTTTCTCGAGACTATTGGAATTGTCAGCTTCCAGACCTCAATTGGGATCCTGGTAAGGAGTATGAAATTCAACTGAATCGGCTGGAGCTTTCAAGAATTTCTCAAGGATTTGTTTTTTTTGAAGGGGAGCCTTGTGTGGCAAATTAGACAGTCTTTTCCAAAGCTGCCTCCTTCATCTGTGGTGATTTATGATAGAATTCTGGGAAGAAAAAATTTTTTTCAAAAATGGGTGGCCTCATATCCTTCGCATGCTGTTCGTGGGGGAGAATCTTTAAAGAGCATTGATGCATTCCCTCAAAATATAAGAAAAATATTGAAGCTCACGCAGGATCTAGAAAAACCCATTTTGGTGGGGGTTGGTGGCGGCAGTGTAGGGGATTTTGTGGGATTTTGTGCTTCTGTTTTAAGAAGAGGTTGTCCTTTGATACATATTCCGAGCACTTGGTTATCTGCCATTGACTCTGCTCATGGTGGAAAGACAGCTTTAAATGTAGATGCTAAAAATCAGATAGGGACTTTTAAAAAGCCTTTAAAAGTTTTTCTTGTTAGAGAACTTCTTGAATCTCAACCTGAGAGAAGGGCTGCTGAAGCTTTGGGAGAGTTGTTGAAGATGGCTTTACTGGATGGAGGGGGCTGGTTTGAAAAAGTACGAAACGCTTTGCCAGAAGCTTCCTCTTCCTTTTTGTTATCTCGTTTTTTAAGGGAAGCCATTCAAGGAAAGTATAGGATTATTGAAAAAGATTATCTGGAGATTTCTGGAGGAAGAAGAGTTCTTAATTTGGGGCATACTCTGGGGCATGTGCTGGAAGTTTCTCACTCTTTACCTCATGGCGTGGCTGTTTATATGGGACTCTGGATGAGTGTGGAGTGGAGCTTGCAGAAGAAGTTTTTGTCTCAAAGAGAGTACAAAAAAGTTCGTTCTTTTTTTCAAACAAGGATTTTTCAAAAAAGTTTTAAAGAAGTTCAAAAACGAAAGCTGTCGCCAAGAAAATTTCTTTTTCTGTTGGGAAAAGATAAAAAGAGAGTCAAAGGTCAAAAGATTGATTTTGTTTTTTTAAAAGGCATTGGGCGACCTTATCGTTATGCTGTTTCTTTTTTAAGTCTTTTAAAAGAATGTCAACGTCAGGGGTGGGTGAAAGAGTGAAGACCTTTTTCGTAGGCCATCGAGGAACGGGCAAAACTGCTTTGTTAAGACGACTTCAGGATTATTTCCCAGAAACTCCCTGTTTCGATTTGGATCAGCAAATTGAACAAAGAGAAAAGCAGAGGATTTCAGAGATTTTTAAAACATATGGAGAAAAACGGTTTCGTGAAATAGAAAAAGCTGTCCTTGAAGAAATATCTCAAAAGCACTCCTGTTTTTTTTGTTCCGTGGGGGCTGGATACAGAGGGGATTTTCCGAAAGATTCCAAAGTGATTTGGGTGATGCGACCTTCTGATAAGCAGGGTCGTGTTTTTTTGACTCGACCTCGCTTGAAGGGGGAAAAAACGCCTTTGGAGGAATATCGTTCGTTGTTTGAAAGTCGAGAGACTTACTATCGGCGTGTTGCTACAGATTTTTACGAGATGGTGGAAGGCTTTGTTTTTCCTAATGAGATAGAGAAGTCTATTTTTTCAAATCATATTTGCGATCTGGAGGCTTGTGTAACAGTTTCAGGAAAAGATTTTTACTCTTTTTATGAAAAGAGAAAAGCGTGGGGAATTAAGTTTTTTGAATTTCGTTCTTGTGATTACTCTGTGGAAGATTTGCAAAAGGCTTTAGAGGTTTTCCCTAAAGATAAAGTATTATTGAGCTTTCGTGGCGTGAAAGAAGAAGCACAAGGACTTTTCCCCTGGGTTCAAAAAGAGCAGCTATTTTTTTATTGGCCTCTGGAATGGGGAAAGCCATTAGGGAATCCTTCTATCCTCTCTTTACATGAAGGCGGGACTGACTCGCTGGATTTGTTTTCAAGATATGAATCAAAAGATATTATTTTCAAATGGGCTCCTTATATTTGTTCGTGGGAAGAGCTTCAAAGAGGGTTTGCCTGGCAGCAGGAAGACCCTATGAGAAGAAGTTTTTTGCCTCGTTCATCTGACGGTCGTTGGGAGTGGGCGCGACTTTATTTGTCTTCCAGGCAATCTTTAAATTTTATTCGAGAAGGACGAGGCTCTCATCCTGACCAACCATCCTTATTTAGCTGGATGGCTTTTTCAAAAAGAAAGTCTTTTGCTGCGATACTTGGAGACCCTATATTCCATAGTTTAACTCCCGCCGAACAATTTTCTTTTTTTTCAAAGAGGAAAAAGGCTGTTTATCGCATTCAATTATCTTCAGAGGAGCTTTCTCAAAATATTTTAAATTTTTTAAGGGAAATTGGCTTGACTCATGCTGCTGTAACTTCACCCTTAAAAAAGAAAATGCTGAAGTTTTGTGATCATCCCTCTTCTGAAGTTCTTCGATTTCAATCTTTAAATACACTTTTCTTAAAAGAAAAAGTGTGGGGACATAATACGGACTATAGGGGGCTTTTGGAATTCTTAAAGCCTCTTTTAGAAGAGGAGCATGTGATAGTTTGGGGAGGCGGAGGTGTTTTGAATATGATAAAAGAAATCCTGCCCCAAGCTTTCTTCTATTCATCTCGTAAAGGTCATTTAAGAGAGTTTTCACAAACAGGGAAAGCTTCTTTTTCTAAAATCAGAGTGTTGACAGATTTAAATGAATTGTCGGATCCGTCACTCCCTGTAGTGGGATCTTTGATTTGGGCCACTCCATATAGACAGTTTCCGTTTTGTCGTCCTCAAAAAATATTTGATTTGAATTATTCTGAAAATGCTCCGGGTAAAGAAATGGCTTTGGTTGTGGGCAGTCAGTATGTTTCAGGACTTTCTTTTTTTAAGTTGCAGGCGGAAGCTCAAAGAGATTTTTGGGCACAGTTTTAGTTCGTTGGAGGGGTGATAAGGTCATTGCCTTGGTAATTAGGGTCTAAAAACAAAATGTAGTCACGAATGGTGTTAAATTCTTCATTAGACAATAAGGGTGGGTCTTGTAACTGATATTTGTTGACTATTTTAAATACAAGAGGAGAGTTTTGAGGATCACCAGGGGTGATCAGTTTAGCACCAATAAGGCTTGAAAGATCCATGTTCTTTAATTTGGTATTTTCTGTGGTGGCAGAAAAATGACAAGAAGCGCATTTAGCATCAAGGATGTTTTGAGTGGCTTTTGTTAATTCATCTCGTATTTGTGCTTGTGAGAGAAGAGAGAGATCTGCACCGTTTTCATGCTTGGCGCAGTTTTGGAATAAAATAAAAACAGAGAATGTACTTATTAAATAAATCCATGTTTTCATGGGACTCCCACCTGATTTTTTTAATTATTTTAATGCATTTTTATAAAAGGAGAAATTTTTTTATTCATTCTATGATTTTATGAGATTAAATTGTTTAAATTAAAAAGGTTTAGCTGTTTTATTTTGAGACAGACACTTAATGATATTTTTTATAGAGGTTAGAGAGAAAAAAAAGAAGGGCCTCTTTGGCCTTTTCTTCAGTCATTTTGTAGTGGGTGACCATAAGTTGGCAAATGTCATTAATGGATCTCTGCCCATCAATAGCAGCAAGGATTTCAAACTGGACTTTGTTTTTAATAGCCTCTTCTTGGAGATAAGGTTCTATTGGGATAGGGGCTTGAAAGTTAGAAAGCCACTTCGGATTGGGTGAAAATTCTTTAGGCGTTTTGGAAGACTTTATTTTTTTAGCTATAAAAAGATAAATCACTTCTTCCCTTTGAAAACGGGAATAGGGAGAGGCCAGGTAAGGCTCTTTCTTGTTCTCAGCATGTAGTAGTTGAAAATCAGAGGCGGTTAGAGCTTCTTCAATTTCCTCTGGAGAAAAATTTTGAGAAACTTGTTTTTTTTCAAAACCTAGAGGGCCAAAATTGATCCAAAGGCCTTCGGGTTTTAAAAGGGTATTTACTCTCTGGGAAAAATCTTTGAAGGGCATGGGAATGATGTCAATAAACCAGGGCGTTAAAATAGTATCAAAAGACTGTTTTCGGAATGGAGGGTTCATGCCATCGGCAAATAAATAGATGAAATGAGAAGGCGAGTTTTTTCTCTCTTTTTTTTCTATAGAATGAAGGATGGCTGTTTGCTCAATGGAAAGAGGAGAGAGGGGAAACTCATAAAGCTTTAATTTTTCATTATGAATGATTTTTTGGAAGGTTAAAGTGAGTAAGGGATTTATATCAATGCTAATGAAAGAGGAGAAATCATGGTTTTGAGAGAGATCCCAGGCAAGCCTTCCAGCTCCGGTTCCGAAAAACAAAAGGGAAGCGCCTTTTTGGGAAGAGAGGTAGGGGTGTAAAAGTTCTTTTTGTCTTTGAATTTCTTTTTCTCCCCAAACCCAGTCTCTAAATATATTGGCATAATAAGCATTTACTTCCTGTCCAAGAGAGGTCTCAGAAAGTAAAGGAAAGCTTGAAGAGTCTTGTTCTTTTTCCCACAAGGGATTTAAAATTTCCTGGAGGGTTTTGCGGTTTTGTTGATAAGCTTCTTTGAGCTTTTCCAGGCGTGTGTTTGTGGTTTTCAGGTTTTGTGTGTTTTGTCGTTCAGTTTCCGTTTGATTTTCAAGATTGAGAAAATATTGATTGAGGTTTTGAGATTTTTGTTTCCAATAGAGCAGTTCTTTTTGAGGATGTTTGAATAGCCAAGGGATATCCTGTATATAAAAGCTTTCATAGTCACAGTTGGAACAGTGAATTTTGGAAGGCTCCAGTTTAAGTTCTTGAAAACACAGAGGACAATGGGAAAACTGAGAAAGGACCTTTTTAAGCATGATGTTTTTATCCTATTTAAAAAGTGTAAAAGTGGCAAATAAATAAACACTTTTCAAATCCCAATATGAGACAATGTTAAAAAAAAAATTAGTAGGCTAACTACGCC
>RFKI01000088.1 GCA_003694355.1 Bdellovibrio sp. | reverse complement strand
GTTTTTATGGAGAAGATACCTCTTTTTTTCCTCTTCTTGGGACAAGTGATAAGAGGAAGGCAGAAAGACGAGTCCACATTGAGAGCAGAGAAAATAAATCCAGAAAACCTCTTTACAAGTACTTAAAGGGCTTTTCTTTTCAAAAAAAGGTTGGGCGTGGGTTTGCAAGCATAGAGGGCATTTTGTCACATGTCATTTTTGGCATTTTTTGTGGAAAAAGTCTAAGTCTTTCTGAAAATGAATTTGCCAAGGCTTCTTTCCAATGGATAATAGGATTTATTTAAAGGTGAAGTATGAAAAACACATCTCCAAAATTAAATTGGGTTATTGGTGCGGGAGTTGTAGGTGCTGATATTGGAACTTCCGTTTTTTATGGCACTGGAATTTTATTTCCTATTGTGGGATACCTGGCTCCCATTTTTGTGATTACGGCCTGTATTATGATGTGGGCCTTTAAGAAAACCTACGAGGAAGGTTTGGCTTTAAGCCCATATAATGGAGGGGCTTATTCCATGATCCTTCGAACGGTTGGTCGACGGATGGCTGTTTTGGCAGGTGCCTTAACTTTTGTGTCTTATTTGGCCACGGCCTCTGTGAGTGCGCTGTCAGGGGGGTATTATTTGGTTTCTCTCATCGGTGGGAATGGTGGGACGGCTAATCAAATGGCGGTTTGGATTTCTTTTATTCCTATTTTTCTTTTTGGTTTGTTGAATACTCGAGGCATTAAAGAACCTGCAAAACTTGTAACAATGATTGCTGGTGCGCATTTTCTTTTGTTACTGATAATGGGTCTATGGGGGTTGGGATATTTGGCCGTTTCTTATGATGAGATCCAGTGGTCAAAAATGTCTCAATTAACCCCTTCTGGGGAATTAAATCTTTCAATGTTGATGTATGGGTTTGCTGCGGCCTTTTTAGGGATTACTGGGTTTGAGTCTGCTGCTCAAATTGTTGAAGAACTGGAGCAGCCCACCATGCTAACTGTTCGTAGGTTATATCGAACAGTGATTCTTTTGGTCTCCATCACGGCCCCTCTGATTTCTATTTTATGTTTAAGTATATTGACTCGTCAGGAAGTCGACACCAACTTAAATTCTCTTTTATCAGCTTTGGCCTCTAAATTGGGGGGACGAGTTTTGATGTCTTTGATTGTGGTGGATGCCACATTAACTCTATTTGCTGCTGTCAATACAGCTTTTGTGGGATTTATTGGTCTTGCCACAACCATGGCTAAACAAGGAAACCTCCCTCAGTTTTTATTAAAGCGAGTGGCCCATATTTATCCCAGTATTCAGGGATATCCTTTAATTGCCCTTCCCTTTGCTGTGATTGCCAGTTTGATGTCAGCCTTTGTAGCAGGCGAAGTAGAGATTGTCGCTAAGGTCTATGAAATTGCCTTTTTGGGAGTTATGGTGAGCTTTTGTGTGGGCGTGATTCTAATGCGCAATAAATTTCAAAAGAAAGGTGTTCTTAACAGATGCTCTCCTTATTTGTCTAAGTGGCTTTTGGTCACAGAAAAAGGCAGCATTCCTGTGGTTCCTCTTCTTTCTGCAATGGTTTTGGGTTTTGCCACCATGACTCTTATGCTTCACGCCAATGAGCATGTGATGTTGATGTTAGAAACTCTTCTGGGAGCCACTGTGATTGCCATGGCTTATTATCGATGGGGTGTTTTGGAAAACCGCTTGGAGAAAAGGTCTGATTTGCGCTTGGGAATTGGAAAGTTTGCTAGCATGAAAGATCTTCCAGAAGATTTGCCAAAATATATTTTGTGTACAGGTGGAACGGCAGCTCGTCATTTAATTAACCAGGCCATACGTAAAATTTTAAAAGAGAGAAAAGATCCTTTTGAACTGATTATTTTTCATGCAGAGGATGGAAAAGATCCTGAAGGTTTTTTCTTTGAGCTACTTCAAAGAGTTGTCTCTCAACAAATTGCCCCCATTTATAAAGAAGACTTTATATTGACAGTGAAAATTCTTCCAGGAAGTCTTTCTGAAGGTCTTCAGACCCTTAAGAAAACTTATGATTTTGAAACGGTGATGTTTGGCATGGGAAGGGACCCTGTGGCGGGTCATGAACTGGCAGAACAGATTCGTCAAGAGCTCGGTGTAGAAGTGATTCAATTGAGTTAAAAGGGGAGAAGACATGGCTAAAGTTATTATTTACTCTGCTGACTATTGTCCTTATTGTCGGAGAGCCAAAGCTCTTTTAGACTCTAAAGGGATTTCCTATAAGGAGATCAATTTGGATAATGACCCCGAAACCAAGAGAAAAATTATGGAACAGACAGGAATGAGGACCATCCCTCAAATCTTTATTAATGGAGAGTTGGTGGGAGGGTATTCTGAGCTGTATCAATTGGACCAATCAGGGAAATTGGATCAAATGCTAAAATGAAGAAAGTAGGTATTCTTGGCGGTGGCCAACTGGCTCGTATGCTGGTTCAAAAAGGAGCAGATCTTGGTTTTGAAATGCATGTGCTTTCGGAAAGTCCAGAAGATCCAGCTGCTCAGGTAACTTCTTTTTGGCATCAAGGAGCTTTAACCCGAGAAAATGTTTTAGAGTTCTCTCAACATGTTTCTTATCTCACTTTTGAAAGTGAATTTTTAGATATAAAGGCTTTAAAAGGGGTGCGAAAGGTCATTTATCCTAAACCCTCTTTAATGGGAAAATTAAGAGATCGGTGGTTTCAAAAACGGCTTTTGGAAGAGTATGGGATTCCTACAGCAAGATACCAAAGGGCCGACCAAGTAACACCAACTTCACCGTTTTATGGAAAGCGGGCTGTCTTTAAAAAAAGGCTTTTTGGCTATGATGGATATGGAACTTCTGTTATGACTGGTTTGAAAGACTGGAAAAAGGCTCCTTTGTCGGAGGACTATATCGTGGAAGAATGGGTGCCTTTTCAAAGAGAGCTTGCAGTTTCTTTTGCAAGGAATCCTCAAGGGCAGTTGAGTGAGTTTCCTTTGGTGGAAACGTTTCAGGAAAATTCTCGGTGCTTGTGGGTTAAGGGGCCCGTTTTTTGTAGGGCGTTTTCCACCTTAAAAAAGAAAATTAAAAGTTTTCTTGAAGAAATTCAGTATGTGGGAGTGATTGCTTTTGAATTGTTTGAAGTGCAAGGACAGCTTTTAGTGAATGAGTTAGCCCCCCGCGTGCATAATTCAGCTCATTATTCTTTAAATGCAGCTTCTGCGGACCAATTCACTCTCCACCTAAAGGCTCTTGTTAATGCTCCCTTGCCTTCTAAGGTAAGAGCTTTGACGGGGGGCTTTTTTATGCTTAACCTTCTGGGAAGAAAGAAAGTGCCAGTGGCTCCGGAAGGATTCTATTATTG
>RFKI01000087.1 GCA_003694355.1 Bdellovibrio sp. | reverse complement strand
TGATTGTTTTATGGAATGTAACTCTAAAAATTGAGGAAAGACAAGGACTGCCCCCAAGAAAACAATCCCTCTTAAAAAGAGCTTCCTCATCTCTTGTTCTCCTTTAATTCATTCCACCATATTTTCAAAAAGGGAACAACCTTCCATATCTCTTTACTAAATGCTTTTAAGAATTTTTAGTCTGAAGGCTGTAAAATTTAAAATACTCTCCGCCCCGTTTTATAAGCTCCTCATGAGTACCTTCTTCAACAATTATGCCGTCCTTTAAAACAACAATTCTATCTGCATTTACAATAGTCGATAATCGATGAGCAATCACAAAAACAGTACGCCCTTCCATGAGATGATCTATCCCCTTTTGAACTTCTTCTTCACTAGCAGAATCCAAAGCACTTGTGGCCTCATCTAATATCAGGATAGGAGCATCCTTAAAGAAAGCCCGAGCAATACTAATTCTTTGCTTTTCCCCGCCTGACAACAGTTCCCCTCTGTCACCTACCTTGGTTTGATAACCTTTTTCAAGACCCATAATAAACTCATGAGCATTCGCCAAACGAGCCACAGATACTACATCATCCTGACTTCTTTCTGAGTTTCCCAACATAATGTTTTTTTCCACCGTATCTGAAAAGAGAAATACATCTTGAGTTACAAGAGCAATTTGAGAACGCAACTCTTTCAATGAAATTTCTTTAATGGGGGTATCCCCTATTAAAATTTCCCCCTCTATGGGATCATAAAATCTTTCTAGCAAATTCACTAGTGTTGATTTCCCTCCTCCACTGGCCCCCACAATAGCAATCACCTCACCTCGCCTTACTTTTAAGTTGATGTTTTTTAAAATGGGTTTTTTATCAAAAGCAAAAGACACATTTTTAAACTCTATTGTTTTCCAATCTTTGGGAAAGGGTTTAACCAAATCCGCATCTTTAATTGTATCCGTACTATCTAATATATTATAAAGCCTGTTCAACGCCACCATGGTCTGTTGCAACTTGACATATGAGTATTGGATTTTCTTTACGGAATCTTGCAAAAGACCAACAGCGAAAAGAAACCCTGTAAAATCCCCTAAAGAAAAATCCCCCTTAAAAACCTGTTGTCCCACATAAATCAATATAGCTGCTTGAGCTAAGGCGGCTAAACTTTCAGAAATAGGAGAAGAGGCTTCCTCTCGACTAATAATTTTACGAACACTATCCAAATAAGAATCAGCCTGTCTGGAAAAACGTTCCCTTAATTCCTCCTCTAAATTAAAAGAACGAATGATACGACTGCCATCCAGGCTTTCCTTTAAAGTGTGGGTGAGGTCTTCCATAGCCTCTTGGCTACGATGACTATATTTTTTAAGACTTCTCCCCAACCTTTTTGAAGCAAAAGAAATCAATGGCAAAGCCACAGCTACAAAGAGAACCAGTTTCCAATCAATGTAAATGAGATAAGCTAAAGAGAAGATGGCCATAAATGGCTCTCTCAAAAAATCAGCCAGTTTGTTCATATCTGTTTGAACAATAAAGATATCATTCATCATTCGGCTGATAAGACCACCTTGTCCTCTTGAAAATTTTTGAAAAAAGCTCAGATTAAGCCTCAAGTATTTATCCATTAACAGTCGTCTCAACTTTACAGAAATTTCAAAAGAAATATACCTCATCCAAAAAACATGAAAATACCTTGCAATGCCACTTAAAATCCAAAACGCCGCAATAACTAGAGGAATTTGCCAAGCTAAAGTTTGATTCTTCTCTCCCCAAGCCACATCCACCAATTGTTGAATCAAAGCTGGAGTGGCTCCTTTTAAAGCGCTAACAACAGCACCTAGCAAAATCACTAAAATGATCTTTGCTTTATAAGGCCTTAATTCCTGTAAAAACTTCTGGAATGGTGTTTTCAAAGCGTCCTCTCCTGAATTCTTTTTCGAAAGGCCCCTGTCATCCTGTACTTTTTCAAATATTTCCCTGTTAAACTTTTTGAACATCTCATAACCTTATCTGGAGTGCCTGCTACCACAATTTCCCCTCCCTTTTCCCCAGCCTCTGGCCCCAAGTCAATGATATAGTCTGATTGGTGAATAACTTCTAAGTTATGTTCTATCATAAGGACACTACCTCCCCCATCTACCAAACGATGCAGTACCTTCATCAGCATTTGAACTTCAGAAAAGTGCAAGCCTTTTGTGGGTTCATCCAAAATATAAAGTGTATTTTTCTGTTTGGACGAATAGATCTCTTTAGCCACTTTCAACCGTTGACTCTCTCCTCCACTTAAAGAACGAGCGCTTTGTCCAAGCCTGATGTATTCTAGGCCTACTTCTTTTAAAAGAGCCAAAGGACGTCTCAAAGCGGGGTACGAAACAAAAAATTCCATCGCCTCCACCACTGTCATATCCAAGATTTCTGCAATATTTTTAGATTGAAACCTGATTTCTAAAACTTCAGGGCGAAACCGCTTTCCATGACAAGCCTCACAGGGCACTTCCATATCATCCATAAATACCATATCAACAACTTCATATCCCATTCCTTTACACACTGGACAACGTCCCCCTTCGACATTCAAGCTGAAAAACCTTGGATGATATCCTTTATCTTGAGCCTCTTTTGTAGAGGCCATAAGGTTTCGAATCGCATCATATATTTTTAGATAAGTAACAGGATTACTCCGGGCTGTTTTTCCTACAGGAGACTGGTCTATAAATAAGACATCCTTAAGGTGATTCACTCCCTTAATCTTTTTACAAGGAAGAGCTTTTTTAAAATCCTTTTTCAACTCTCTTAATAGAAGAGGGTATAAAGTATGAGCCACTAAAGAAGACTTCCCTGAACCACTCACTCCTGTAACAGTAACAATGCGCCTTAAAGGGATACGCACATCGATATTTTTAAGATTATGCCCCGAACAACCACTGAGTCTCAGCATATACTTATAGCTTCTCATATCAATGGGTCGAGGATGATGAACCTTTAAAGCCTTTTCAGAATGAAGCAAATAAGAACGCGTTAAGGAAGAGTTACACTTATAAAAATCTTGAATGGGCCCTGAAAAAACAATCTCTCCACCCCGAACACCCGAGTAAGGCCCTAGCTCTACAATATAACTGGCACTCTGGATCACATCTGGATCATGTTCCACAACAACCAAAGTATTGCCCAGCTGATTTAACTTTTTCAAAACATTGATAAGTCGATCATTGTCTCGAGGATGAAGGCCCACTGTAGGTTCATCCAACACATACAAGGTTTGTGACAAGGCTGTTCCTAATTGATGAGATAGGTTGATTCTTTGATACTCTCCGCCCGACAAAGTTTTTGTCGGGCGATCCAAAGTTAGATATCCCAAACCTATCTCCATTAACACTTCAAGACGCTTTAACATCTGATCCAAAGGTTCTTTTAAAGCTTTTTTCTTTGAAGCAGAAAACTTCATATTCTTAAATGAGTGATAAAGTTTTTCCACAGGTAAAGACGCATAATCTGCGATTGAAAGCCCATTTAACTTGACCAACAAGGCCTCTGGACGCAAGCGCGTGCCCTTACAGACAGGACAAGGAACAGGGCTCTTGTGGCGAGCTAAAAAAACCCGCACATGCATTTTATATTTTTTCGTTTCCAAATATTCAAATAAGCCTTTTACACCGAAAAAATCTTTGGTCCCTTCCCATATCTTCTTTCTCTGAGCTGCGGGGAGCTTTTCCCAAGGCGTGTGCATATCTATTTTTTCTTTTTTACAAAAAGCCCTGAGAGCCCTACGGTCCCTTGCCCCACTTGGCATGGCAAAAGGACGAATCGCTCCTTGGGCCAGGGTCAAATGAGGGTCAGGAATCACCTTTGCTTCATCAACTTCTAAAACATTTCCAAACCCTCGACAGTGAGGACAAGCTCCTACAGGACTATTAAAACTAAACAGATGAGCGCTTATCGGAGGAGAGACATATCCGCAAACAGAACAAGAGGGAGCTTCACTGAAAAGAATTTGATCACCTTCAACAGTTAAAACAAATGCTTCGGCGACTGTTCGATCGGGATCAAAGGATAAAGAAGCCTGATAGGCCTGAGAAAGAGAGTCAACCAATCGACTTTGATGATCCTTTGAAAACTCCAGACGATCAATAACAAGGAAAAAACTTTTTTTGGGTAACAAAGATTTAATATCTGAAGCCTTCGACAAAGAAAGCACTTTTCCCATAGTGACTTTCAGATAAGGACTTGAGGGAGCCTGAGACGTTGACCTGGAAGAGGGCACATAAACCCTTAAAAAACCTTCTTTGATAAGCTGTTGAATAAAAGCTTTTTTTGTAACTCTGGAATCCCATTTTACAGGCGCCAGGACATACCCTCTTTTTTTTTCAAAAAGGTCTAGCACTTTTTGAGAGGCTGTAAGCGGAGACTTTTTTTCTAAAGCCACTCCATGAGTTGGACAAAAAGCCACACCAGCTTTTTCGAAAATAAGCCTCATATAATCAAGAATCTCTGTTGTTGTTCCAACCGTAGACCGTGAGGACCGGACCTGATTCTTTTGATCCAAAGCCAATGAAGGGGGGACGTTTTCAATCCCATCCAAGTCCGGCTTAGGGGCTTTATTTAAGAATTGCTTCGTATAATTCGAAAGGCTTTCAATATAACGCCTTTGCCCTTCGGCATAGAGTGTTTCAAAGGCCAAAGAACTTTTGCCTGAACCACTTGGACCACAAATAACAGTAAAGCTCCCTAGAGGAATCTTTAATTCAATATTTTTTAAAATATTTTGACGTGCCCCCCATAGGTGAATGCACTTCTTCATTCAGAAAGGTCCTCTTTGAAAAAATCCTTGTCATCGTCGCTAGTAGGGGCTTGACCTGAAATTTCCTTAGGTTCTGTTCCTTCCAGAAATGCCTGACGAACCACCTCTTTGGAGTTAGCGCTGGCTAGTTTACCTGTTTCATTATCAATGTTGGCAAAAACAATTCCATCCACCACTGGAAAATCTTTGACAGGAAGACCCTTATGAGCCTTTTTCATATATTCCAGCCAAATGGGAAGGGCGGCTCGTCCTCCCACTTCTCCTCTTCCAAGGCTTCGCTCATCATCAAAACCAACCCACACACCCGTTACAATCTGAGGGGTGTATCCCATAAACCAGGCATCAAAATACCCATTGGTTGTTCCTGTTTTACCCGCTGCTGGACGACCTAAAGCCCGTGCCGCCCGACTGGTTCCATGTCTTCCCTCAATCACTCCCTTTAACATGCTTGTGGCAATGTAAGCTGTTTTAGGATCTATAAGTTGATCTGGGTCCTCAAAAAAGATGGGAGGCTCTTTAGCTAGCTTTGCTCTTCGCTTCGCCTCTTCCTCACTCACTTCATCACTCAAAGACTCTTCATCTTCAACAGAAGCCCCTGGTGGTTCCTTCACTGAGTTCTTTGAAAGCTCCAACTCCTTTTTATATTCCAGGTAAGCTTGTCTTCTTTGCTCAAATTCTTCGTCAATGGGCTTGATCTTATCTTCAAACTTCACATCCAAAGACACATCTTCTAACAAAACCTCTCCATCCTTATTCTCTACCCGATGGATGAGTTTAGGGTAAATGCGTTTCCCTAAACGCCCCAGATTGGCAAAGGCTTTTGTCATTTCATAAAGGGTGACACTGCTAGAACCTAAAGCCATGGTATAATCCATATTGAGCTTGCTAAAGATTCCCAATCGTCTGGCATAATCTGCCACCCACTCGACACCAATTTTTTCTATAATCTTCACAGTGGGCACATTCAAAGAGCGAATCAGAGCATTTCGAAAAAGAATCTCTCCCATAAATTTTTTAGAAAAATTCGTGGGCTTCCACTTGGTCACCACTTTTTCTTCCGTTCCATCCTCCAACTGCCCCTCTTTTTCTTCTTCATAAACCACAGGGGAATCCAAAAGAACGGTTGCCGGCGTATATCCTTTATCTAATGCGGACGTGTACACAAAGGCCTTAAAGGTAGAACCTGTTTGGCGCAAAGCCTGCAGAGCTCTATTGAATTTGGACTTTTTAAAATCATACCCCCCTACAAGAGCCACAACATCCTGAGTTTTTTCATCAAAAGAAAGCAAAGCACCCTCCACTTCAGGATCCTGTTCCAATTCCAAAAGAGCATAGTCTTCAAATGGAGGCAGATCTTCGGGTCTTTCATATTCCTTTTTCTGTTTCCGTAGCTTTTCTTCTAAATCCCTTAATTTTTCAGCAATCCTTCGAGAACGAAATTTTTCACCCACCACGCGAACTAGAATAATGTCACCTTTTTTCAACACCTCGGAAGGTTTTTCGATTTTAGGAGCCCAACGAAAATTCACACTGGGATCCGGTTTACGCGCCCAAGACATGCTTTCCACATCAATAAGACCTTTGCTTTCAGCAAAACGAACGGTCACCAAACCCCATTTATCATCCACATTCATCACAATACCTTTTACAACCTGATCTGGTTTTATATACTCCGGGATATTGGGAAGTTTCTGGGGTTCTCCTGTTTCTCCTTCCTTCTGAGGATAAAAGCCTGTTAAATTTAAAGGACCTTTTTCTTTTAAAGTTCCATCAGGCTTGAGCACACGCACAGGACTCACTTTATCCATTAAGTCATTTCGTTCTTTAAGAAGAAACTGGGCCACCTGTTCAGGGTCTTCCAGATGACCAAGAGGCCCGCGATACCCTTGACGTTTATCAAGGTTTCTAAGTCCCCGTCTTAATTCTTCCTGAGCGGCCTTTTGCTTTTCTAAATCCAGTCCTGTATAAACACGAAGCCCCTTATTAAAAACGGATTCACTCCCCAGCCTGTCCACTAAAATTTGCCGAAGGGTTTCCAGATAATAGGGTGCCTGCTCATTGTAGTCTTGTTTTACATAAAATCGCAGAGGCTCTTCAGCTGCTTTTTGAGCTTCTTCCTCTGTGATAAAACCCTCTTCAGCCATTCTTTTTAAAACATAGCGTTGACGAGCTTTAGCTCTCTTGGGATTAACCAAGGGAGAAAAGCGACTTGGTGCTTTCGGTAAGCCTGCCAACAGGGCTACTTCACTGACAGTGAGATCTTTAACATCTTTTCTAAAATAAATTTTAGCCGCAGCCCCTATACCGTAAGCGCCCTGTCCCAAATAGATCTGATTTAAATACAAATACAAAATATCATCTTTTGTAAGGTTTTCTTCCATTTTATAAGATAAAAGGATTTCCTTGATCTTACGCGTATAGGTCTTTTTTCGCGTTAACAGTAATGATCGTGCCACCTGCTGGGTGATGGTGGATGCTCCTTGAACTTTTCTTCCCGCCCGAATATTGGCTATAATAGCTCGCAAAATAGCTATGTAATTCACACCACCATGTTCATAAAAAGAAGAGTCCTCAGCCGCAATAAAAGCTTTTTTCACCAAGTCTGGCATCTCTTCTTCAGGAATTAAAATGCGGCGTTCTCTATAAAACTCCCCGATTTTCTGACCATGACGATCATAAACTTCTGTGGCCAGAAGAGGATCGTAGTCCTTTAAAGTGATGATTTGGGGGAGATTGGCGTTAATGGTTATAAGAACGGTCGCCACCCCAGCAACCATTAAAAAACAGACAGCTAAAAATATGGCAATGATCTTTTTGGAATTCATGGAAAAACCTTTGAATAAAATTATGTTATTAACTCTTTATCTTAATTTTTTTTGGGGAAAAGAACAACTTTCAAAATGGCTTTTCCAGAGCTCCCTTAAAGAAAACCAAAAAGGGGCTTTCAAAGACCCTTCTTTTAAAGATTTTATAGAAAAAACTATGTTTTAACGTTTACTTGGACGCTGGACTACCCTTTCTTCCTCCTTTCGAAGGACAAACTTCATCCTTATATCCTAGAGCAGCATTCAAGTCAGAAAGGGCCTCTTCCAATTTGGCTCTTGCAGAGCCTTCGCTGTCTTTCAAACCCAACTCCCCTAAAGCTTTATTTAAGGCCACAAGCTTTAACTGCATCTTTTCTTTTTCCGCTTCCAGCGCCTGCAGTTTCGCCTCTTTTCTTTGCACTTCAGCCAAAAGGCTCTGTATTCTTTTTTGTTTCATCATTATGTTCCTCTGAGCGGCCTGAAAAATTTCCTGCCGCCGCCTTTCCAAAGAAGCTATTTCTTCCTGAAACCGTTGTCTTAACTCCTTTTCCTGTGACAGCCACTCTTCCAAGCGTCTTTGAACGTTTTTTAATGCCAAGCTATTGCTTTCCATTTGCCGATCATAATTTCTTTTAGCCATTTCCAAAGCCATCTTTAAAGACCCCAGATTGGCTTGCTTTAAACAACGGTTATAAACCCTTCGATAACGAGCTCTGACTCTTTTTTTGATCTTTAAGGCGGCTTGAAGCCCTCCACGAAAACCCTGTTTTTGGGATTTCAATTTCAACAAGTTTTCATATTCCTGTGCCTTGGAAAAAGCCTCCTGGTCACAGATTTTGTAAGCCTGAGATATTTTCACATTAATCTCATTGGTTTGACGAATCAAAGTATCCAAAATGTCATTTTGTTCTTTTAAAAGACGCTCTCTTTCGGCAATCAACTTGTTATAAACCTTTTTCTTTTCCACAGTAAGGATCTTTCGAATTTCAGCTCGTTTCTTTGTTAAACTCTCATCAATCCCACGAAGTGTTTCCTGAAGTTGTGAACGCTCTTCAGCCATTTCCTGAGGCAATGTCACATTGGCTTCTTTTTTCTGATCTTCAAGATCTCGTTTTAAGTCTTCAACCTGATCTGCCTTTTTTTCTATTTCTGTGGATAACCGGTCAGCCTCTTTGGGGTCC
This sequence comes from Bdellovibrio sp., assembly GCA_003694355.1. GTDB lineage: Bacteria > Bdellovibrionota > Bdellovibrionia > Bdellovibrionales > UBA1609 > J124. The sequence goes on along the minus strand of RFKI01000087.1, from coordinate 301 downwards.
AAAAAGGCCGGACAACTCTTATACTTTCGAATCACTTGTTTTAAAGACTCTGACACTGTTTTTTCTTTTTCACCCTCATCCTCGTCATCCTCATTCTGAATAGTTTCATTGATTTTCTGTAAAAGCGGTCCATACTTGGTTGAATAGGCTGCAGACAGTCCGCCGAAAAGAGAAGACACACTCTTTTTCTGGATGGCCTTTTGAGTCAGGTCATTAAAAAAAGCCTCGTCATCGGTACAGCGCTCGTCACTGTCATCACATATCTTACTGCAACTGGCTGTTGTAAAAGACTCACACTGTT
>RFKI01000012.1 GCA_003694355.1 Bdellovibrio sp. | reverse complement strand
TTTTTTTTGAGCCGAGTACGAGAACGCGTTTAAGTTTTGACATGGCTGTAAAACGTTTAAATTTACGTACGGTTCTCTTTGACTCGGCTGTCGCATCCAGTTTGTCAAAGGGAGAGAGTTATCTGCGCACTTTAGAGACGATTTATGATTTAGACCCTGAGCTGGTCGTCGTTCGTTATGGTGGAGAGCCAGAAATAGAGCAACTGCTTAGAAAAAGTTCTAAGCCTGTGATTAATGCGGGCGATGGGGTTAAGAACCACCCCACTCAGGCGCTTTTGGATGCTTTTACAATAAAAGAGGGTGTGGGTGAGATAAAAGGCAAAAATGTTTTAATTGTGGGAGATATCCGTCATAGTCGCGTGGCCACCTCGAACTTGCAACTTTTGCATCAGCTGGAAGCCAATGTGGGCTTTTGTGCTCCGCCGGCATTTCTTCCAGAGTCCATTAAAGCAGACAAATACTTTGAAGTGCTGAATAAAGAAGCTTTAGAGTGGTGTGATGTGTGCATGTGTTTGCGAGTGCAAAAGGAAAGGCATTCAGGAACCTCTTTGGATTTTACTTGGGAAGACTATAAGTCCAAATATTTTCTGGATATAGAAAAATCCAAGCTTTTAAAGGAAGAGGCCTTAATTATGCATCCTGGGCCAGTGATTGGGGACTTGGATATGGATTTGAAGATATTAAATGATCCTCGTTCTCGGGTGCGCACCCAGGTGGTTAATGGCGTTTTTGTCCGAGCCGCTCTTCTCTCTCTTCTTTTAGGAATTGTTGTATGAAGTCTCCTGCAGCCTATCTTGTTTTGGAATCTGGAAAGACATTTTCAGGTTGGTGGATGGGTGGACAAGAAAAGGCTGGAGAGGTGGTTTTTAATACCTCTCATTCTGGCTATGAGGAGATGGCTACAGATCCTTCTTACTATTCTCAAATTCTTGTTTTAACAGCTCCTATGCAGGGTAATTATGGGGTGTCCTCTGAGGTTTGGGAATCTCGGAAAATTTGGATCCATGGTTTTGTTTGTGTAGAAATTCAAAATAACTCATATGACTCTGAATGGCAGGATCGTTTGGAGCAATATCAAGTTCCTGTTGTGGCTGGGCTGGATACCAGAAGCCTTGTTTTGCATCTTAGAGAGCAAGGGACAACGTGGGGCGCTTTGGTTAAGGCGGGTTCAGAAGAAGAAGCCTGTGAAAAAGCAGAAGTTCTTATAAAAGAGCAAAAAAAACAGGATAAGGATTGGGTTTATCAGGTAACAAGTCGAAAGGTTGTGGATATTATTGGGGATGAGGCCAGAGGTCCTCGAGTGGCTATTCTGGATTTTGGAAGCAAGAAGAATATTTTAAGAGAGCTTAAAAAAAGATGCTCCGCTTTAAGGATTTTTCCTTCTAGAAGTTCGGCTTCTGAAATCAAGGCTTGGCAACCCCATGGAATTATGCTGACAAATGGCCCTGGGGATCCCGAAAATGTTCAGGTGGCTCAGGATACAGTTCGAGAGCTTTTAGGCTGGCGTTTTATTTTTGGAATTTGTATGGGACATCAGATTTTATCTTTGGCCCTGGGGGCTAAAACCTATAAATTAAAATATGGACATCGAGGGAGCAATCATCCCATTGAGGATAAGCTTCTGTCCAGAATCTACATGACCAGTCAAAATCATGGTTATGCTGTTAGGAAAGAGAGTTTGCCGCCAGATGTTCAGTTGACTCATGTGAATTTAAATGATCAAACGGTAGCAGGCATTTTTAGTGAAGAAAAAAAATGTTTAGGAGTGCAGTTTCACCCAGAAAGTCATCCTGGCCCTCATGAGTCTGTGGAACTTTTTGATTATTTTATAAAACGGTTGATGTAAAAAATGAATTACGGTGCTTTAGTTGATAAAATGATGACCTTTTTAACCAGTGGTCCTTATGAAAAGGAGGCCCTAGCAGCTCGTGAAGAGTTTTTTCATGTTATGGGGGTTCTGGATGAGTCTTCTGTCTATGCTGAAACAAAAATGGCTCAATTTGTGGATTGGTATCTGTTTCAAAGGCCCATGAAGGGACGTTTGGCTGTTGAAGAGGCTTTGGAGCATATGGAGATCTCAGAGACAGAGCGTCCTTTTTTTGAAGCTTTGAAAAACACCAAACATAGCCTTTTTGAACTTTTAAAAGTGAAGGGCCAGGATCTTGTTTTGAAGGACCTTTTCTCGGATTATAAATTTAGTATAAAAAACTCACATATTGCTTATGGATTTGAGAAAGAAGAGCTTTTTGAAACTCGCTTGGTGCCTCATGAAGACACTTTCGTATTTCTAAACAGCTTTTGCTTTCACCCTCCTGAGGCGAAAAAATATATTCTTTCTGAAGTGAAAAAAGTAAAGAAAATAAAAGATGAGCAGGAAGCTTCTCGGGCACGAGAAAACTTAATGTGGAAGTTGTTGATAATGAGAAATAAGTTGGAGCAGTATAATCACCTTGGTATTCCTCAAATTTATAATAATGACTCTAAAATATTGAGGTCTGTTCTTGCCAAAGAGAAGTGATATTCAGAAAGTTGTTATTTTAGGAAGCGGACCTATTGTTATAGGTCAGGCTTGTGAATTTGATTACTCGGGGACTCAAGCCTGTAAGGCGCTTATGAGCCATGGTTATGAAGTGGTTCTTGTTAATTCCAATCCCGCTACAATTATGACAGACCCTGATGTGGCCTCTAAGGTTTATATTGAGCCTTTAACTTTTGATTTTGTAAAAAAAGTTTTGGAAAAGGAACGTCCTCAAGGGTTGATCCCCACTTTAGGAGGACAAACTGCTTTAAATTTAGGATTAGAGCTTCATCAAAAAGGTGTTTTAGAAGAGCTTCAGATAGAATTGCTAGGGGCTCAACCAGAAGTGATTCAAGCAGCGGAAGATCGCGAACAGTTCAATCGCATTTTAGACTCTGTAGGAGCCAGATATCCTAAAAGTTTTTTAGTTAAGTCATTTGAAGAAGGAGTGGCTGCTTCTGAAAAGTTGGGTTTTCCTATTATATTAAGGCCTAACTACACTTTAGGTGGGGGTGGAGGAGGTATTGCTTTTTCTGCAGAGGAGTTTCGTTTAAAGCTGGCAACGGCTCTTCATGAAAGTCCGAGTTCTGAAGTTCTAGTGGAAGAAAGCATTCTGGGGTGGAAAGAGTTTGAGCTGGAAATTATGAGGGACGCCAGAGGAACTTTTGTGGTGATCTGTTCCATAGAAAATCTGGACCCTTGTGGTGTGCATACAGGGGATAGTATTACAGTGGCCCCTCAACAGACACTTTCTGATAGAGAATATCAGGCAATGAGAGATGAAGCCCTTAAAGTCGTGAATGCTGTGGGTGTGCAAACAGGAGGGGCAAATATTCAATTTGCCATTCATCCTCAAACAGGGGAACGAGTGGTTATTGAAATGAACCCGCGTGTGAGTCGTTCATCGGCGTTGGCCAGTAAAGCCACCGGTTTTCCCATTGCCAAAATAGCAGCTTTGTTAGCTGTGGGTTATCATTTAGATGAACTACCCAATGATATTACGAAAAAAACGCCTTGTTGTTATGAGCCGGCTTTGGACTATGTGGTTACTAAAATACCTCGTTTTGCTTTTGAAAAGTTTCCTGGTTCCAAAGATAGCTTAAACACGCAGATGAAAAGTGTGGGCGAGGTTATGGGTATTGGTCGCACCTTTAAAGAGTCTTTACAAAAAGCCATTTTATCTTTGGAGCAAGATCCTCGAGGGTGTGTGGTGCCGCAACTTTTTAAAGAAGAACTACTCTCTTATCCAAATTCTCAGAGAATTTTTCAAATTTTTGAGGCTTTTCGTCAGGGGAAAAGCATTGAGCAAGTTTATCGGTGGACTCAAATCACTCCTTGGTTTCTCATGCAGATACAATCATTGGTGCACTTTGAAAATGAGATAAGGCAAACTCCTCTTTCTAAAGATTTTCTGTGGGAAATTAAACGTCAGGGGTTTTCTGATGCTGCCATTGCCTTTTTAAAAGATCAGAAAGAAGAGAGTGTTCAAAAATTAAGAAAACAGCATCAGGTTTTGCCAGCTTTTTATCAAGTGGATACCTGTGCTGGAGAATTTTCTTCAGAAACTCCCTACTATTATTCCACGTATTGGGGAACTCATTGGCCTCGAGAAAAATTATCTAAAAGGTCTGTTGTAATTTTAGGAAGTGGTCCAAACCGTATAGGTCAAGGAATTGAATTTGATTATAGTTGTGTTCGAAGTGTTAAGGCCTTTCAGGAGGAAAATGTGCATGTGATTATGGTGAATTCCAATCCTGAAACCGTTTCAACAGATTATGACACCGCAGATGAGTTGTTTTTTGACCCTCTTACGGCAGAGCATGTGGGAGAAATTTTAGATTATGTGCACGCAGATGCTTTTGTGTCTCAGTTGGGAGGGCAAACGCCTATTAATCTGGCTCCCCATTTAGTGCATAGAGGGCATTCCATGTTGGGTTCCGATTTGAAAGCTATGGATCTTGCTGAGGATCGAGGTCAGTTTGCTAAAATTTGTAGGGAATTTGCCAAGGTGCCTTTGTCAGGGATGGCAGCCAATCTGGAAGAAGCTTTAGAGTTGGTACGGGAAATGGGTTACCCTGTTATTTGTCGCCCGAGTTATGTGTTGGGGGGACGACGAATGGAAATTGTTGAAAATGAAGAAGAGCTTCGTCAGTACTTTGAAAAACACGGAGTACATTCGCCATGTTTAGTGGATCAGTTTTTAGAAAGAGCTTTGGAAGTGGATGTGGACTTGGTTCGTGGAAAGGACTGGACATTGTTGGGAGGTATTCTGGAGCATATTGAGGCGGCGGGAGTGCATAGCGGAGATAGTATGGGAGTGGTTCCCCCTCAGCGGCTAAAAAAAGAAATGTGGACCACCATTGAAAACTTAAGTGTTCAAATTGCAGAAAAGCTTAATGTGATAGGGTTTTTAAATTTGCAACTGGCTATAAAAAATGATGAAGTTTACGTTTTGGAAGCCAATCCTCGAAGTTCTCGGAGTGTGCCCTTCTTATCGAAGGCCACTGGAGTGCCATTGGTTAAAATGGGTGTTCAAGCTCTTTTAGGAAAAACCAAAGAGCAAGTTCAACCTTTATTTAAAGATTGGAAGGATGTTTCTGAGGTTTGTGTGAAGGGAGTGGTTTTCCCTTTTAAAAAATTCCCGAATGCCGATTCCATTCTGGGTCCTGAAATGAAGTCAACTGGTGAAAGTATGGGACGGGGAAAAGACTATGCTCAGGCTCTCTTAAAGGCTTTTGTGGCTTCTCATGTGAGTCTACCTCAAGAAGGTGAGGTGTTTTTATCTTTAAGGGATAAAGACAAAGAAGAACTTTTACCTGTAGCTCAGGAGCTTCAGGAAATGGGGTTCCATTTGTCAGCCACGCGAGGAACGGCTGAGTTTTTGCAGCAGCACGGTGTGGAGTGCGAGATGGTTAAAAAGGTTCATGAGGGGCGTCCTCATTGTGTGGATAGGATTCGGTCAGGGAAAGTGAGTTTTGTTATTAATACCACTTCGGGAAGACAGTCCATTGAAGCGAGCCTTGGAATTCGCAGAAGCTGCATTGACTATTCCATCCCTTGTATTACGGAAAGTGATGCCGCAAAGGCTTTTATTTTAGCTCTTAGGAGAAAGACTTCTGGTGAGCTTGAAGTCAACCCCCTATAACTGCAATAAAAACGTAATAACGTAATATTTACAAAGCTCCAAACCTCCATTCAGAACATAAGCTTGTTTTTAAAGTAAAAATTACAATCTTTTTCTATTTCCTTTTTGCACACAGCTCCATCATTTATAAGTGTTCCTAATCGAGGAAGAACTTTAAAACCTTAAAAGGGAGGGACAATATGATGAAAAAAATAATAATCACGGTATCAGGAGTTTTATTGGCTTCTGGTATGGCATGGTCTAACGGATCCATTCATAAGTCTGTGGAGGCAGTAGGGGGCTCACTAAAGGCCGCTGGAAATATGTCTGCTCAAGTATTCAACAGCAGTGTGGATGCTGCCAAATCTACAGGTGAAGCTGTGTCTGATGCTGGAAAAACTGTTGCTGACTTTGTATCTGAAGCAGCAACTAGCTCTTGGAAGGCCTCTAAAGATGCGGCAAAGGCATCTGGAAAGTCTGTAAGAAAAGCTGCGGATCTCGTTCTTGCCGGCCTTTCCTGGTCAGGAGATGAGCTGGTAATGGTTTTTGAGCATAGTAAAGATATGGCTCAGAAAGTTTATTATGGTACAGGATCTGATAAGTCTGTCCAGGCTGTTATGGCTTCAGGAAAAGCTGTAAGCGGTGTTGTTGCCGATTCTGCCAAAGGGCTTTGGGCTTTTGTTAAAAAGTCTGGAGAAGTGGTTTTGGCTGGATCTAAGAAAGTGATTGGATCTGTGAAATGGGCTGGAAAGAAAGCCAAGAAGGGTGCAAAAATTGTTGGGGATAGCGTGAGTCGATACATTGTAACCCCTTCAGGTAAGTTACTTAATGCTTCAGGAAAGGTGGTAGGAACAGTTGTTGATAAATCGGGAAAAGCTGTTCGTTTTGTTGTTGACCGTTCAGGAGAGCTTTTAACTGCGGCTAAGGACTCTTCTTTGTTGGTTATTCGAACAACAGGAGAGCTTGCTAGTAAAACCGGAGAAGCCATTGGTAACTCTTCTGGATTTGTTTTCCAAGCTGTTACAGATGGTATTTCCACTGTGATCTTAAAAAG
>RFKI01000086.1 GCA_003694355.1 Bdellovibrio sp. | reverse complement strand
CCTCAATATCGATCAAAGATTTTAGGACTTAAAGAGGACGATTTTGAAAAATATCAAAATTGGGCTCTAAATTACTATCTGTCAGGAATTATTCCTCCTGAAATTAAAGCGCAGAGCTCTTCGCCCCTGGACTCATCCTTAACCAAGGAGGAATTTTTTCAATTCTCTCTTTCCTTTTCTCAACTGTCTTCAGATGTTCAAAAAGAACTGGCATTGCATGTTGAAGAACGCATTTATACCAAGGGAGAAATTGTCTTTAATGAGGAAGAGGAACTCAATTCTTTGGTTTTGGTTCAGTCAGGAGAAATTGAACTTTCTCACTATATAAAAGATCTTTCTGTTTACTTCACGTTGGATAAGGCTTTAGACTTTGATGTTTTGGGTGCTGAAGAACTTTTATGTCATGTGCCTTCAACATTGATGGCTCGAGCTAATAAGAAAACAAAAACATTACTACTTCCTAAAAATATTTTTGAAGAACTTATGAGCACTACGGATTTTGTTGTGCCACTTTGTATTTCTTTGGCTTCCAGATTACAGTCTTTTAATAAATTTAGAGGGAAGACCATTCAAAGTGGTGAAGATGATGTGGTTTTAGGTGAAGAAAGCATGTCTTCATCAGGAACGACAAAAGTGGCCACGTTGAATCTTCCTGAAGAGGGTGGCAGGGACACTAAAGACCCTATCAGATTATTGGATAAGGTTTTGCGTTTAGCTTCTCAAAAAAACGCCAGTGATATTCATTTTGAGTTTTTCGAAAAAGAGTTTTGTGTGCGATTTCGTGTAGATGGAACAATGATTTCTTTTCAAAAACCTCTGGAAAGAGAAATAGGAATGACCTTTGTCAACCGTATTAAGGTGTTGGCACAAATGGATATATCAGAACGGCGTCGGCCTCAGGATGGAAAATTTGTTTTTAAAGATGATAGTGGAGAAGAGGTCAATGCCCGGGTTTCCACTTTGCCTGCACGTTTTGGAGAAAAAATGGTGATTCGTTTGTTGAGAAAAAAAGGAAGTGTCATTCCTTTAAATCGACTGGCACCTGATAAGAAAGTTATTCAGTTTTTAAATCGGTTGACAGAGTATAAACAAGGTCTTTTTCTGATTGCTGGTCCAACTGGATCAGGAAAAACAACCACCCTTTATTCTGTATTGAATAAAATGGATCATGTGGAAAAAAACATTTTAACAGTGGAAGACCCTGTTGAACTGGACTTAAAAGGGATCAATCAAGTACAGATCAACCGAGAAATTGGATTGGATTACAGTCAGGTTTTAAGGTATGTTTTACGTCAAGATCCAGACGTGATTCTGGTGGGAGAGATTCGGGACCAGGAATCTTTGCAAATGGTTTTTGAAGCTTCTTTGACAGGACATCTTGTTTTATCCACTATTCATGCTGCCAATTCCGTGGATGTTTTTCCGAGACTCCTAGAGCTTAAGGCGAGAGCCTCTCAAGTGGCCACAAGCCTCATTGGTGTGATGTCTCAACGACTTGTACGAGGCATTTGTCCCCATTGTAAAACGGCTCGTCCCCTAAGCTCTGAAGAGCTGGCTTTGTTTGAAAGTGCAGGCCTGCAAGTGGGGACTGAAACTTTTTATGGAAAAGGTTGTGAAGCCTGTTTGCAAACAGGTTATTTGGGGCGTTTGCCCTTATTTGAGTTCTGGGAGAATGATGAACAGATCCAGACTGTTATGATGAAGGAAGATATGGAGCTTCTTTCTCAGACCATTCGGTCTCAACCTCAGTTTCAACCCTTGCTTCACTATGGTCTTTCTATGGTGGCTAGAGGCTTTACCACTTTTGATGAAATTCGTCCCTATGGTCTTCTTAGGCAGCCTTTAGGGGTTCGACAAGCGGCTTGACGCCCAATGTAATTTCTGCTACAACACATCCACCCATGACTTTAGATATTATTGGGCCTCGGAGTTAGGAACCCATGATGACCTTAAAATTTTCAAACCCTCAGCTTCTGGACGAAGCTCTGACTCATAAAAGCTTCTTTTATGAAAATCGATCCTCTTGTTTGGCTCACAATGAACGATTAGAGTTCTTAGGTGATGCGGTTTTAGATCTTTGTTTAACAGACTGTTTGATGAAGCGTTTTCCTCAAAAGAGTGAAGGACAGCTTTCTAAAATTCGAGCTGGATTAGTGAATGAAAGCCAGTTGAGCCAGTTAGCCAAACAATTAAATCTTCAAGAGCACTTAAAATTAGGTAAGGGTGAGCAACAATCTGGAGGACGAGAAAAATCTCGTTTATTGGCTTCAACCTTTGAGGCGGTGGTGGGAGCTTATTATCTGGATGCAGGGTTTGAAAAAACTTTTTTATGGGTGGAAGAGCTGTTTGCTCCTTTTTTAAAAGAGAACCTGGAAGGAGATGAGCTTCTTTCCGACTATAAGACTCAACTCCAAGAGAAAGTTCAACGTCGTTTTAAACAAACTCCTTATTACCGGGTTTTAGGCTCTGAGGGCCCTGATCACCAAAAGAAATTTCATGTGGGAGTCTTCTTGGATAACCGACAAATTGCTGAGGGACAGGGACGGAGCAAGAAAATGGCTGAGCAAAAAGCCGCTCAGAAGGCATTGGAGAAATTTGATGGATCAGTATAAAGCAGGATTTGTGGCTCTGGTGGGGCAGCCTAATGCTGGGAAAAGCTCCTTTGTGAATCACTTTGTGGGAGAAAGAGTCGGTATTGTAACCCCTAAGCCACAAACTACTAGAAAAAGTGTACAGGGTATTTATACCAGCTCCAAAGGGCAAATTATTTTCATTGATGCTCCAGGAAGAGTAAAACCTTCTTCAACAGGGTTGAATGGCTTTTTAGAAAAAGAATTGGAATCAGCCATTAAGGAGGCAGATGTTTTATTGGCCATTTTAAATCTGGATGCTCCTTCAGTTAAAGAGGTTGGGCAAATTATTTCCCTTTGTGAGCAGGCGAAAAAATCATGGATTCCTGTTATTTCTAAGGTGGACTTAAAAAAATACAGGCATCGCATTGATATTATTAAAAATCTTTTACCCAAAAGACCATTTTTATTCTCAGTTAAAAAGTCATTAGATAAAGAGTGTGAGGGCTTGTTGCAGCAGATTTTCAAATGTCTTCCGCCGTCTCCTGGCCCCCTTTATGGAGAAGAGATTTTTACCACTCAGAACTTAAGGGACTGGAGTGCTGAAATCATTCGAGAAACTTGTTTTGAGTGTTTAAAGCAGGAGATTCCTTATTTATTAGATGTGCGGATACAAAGATTTGCAGAACACGACCGAAAAAAACCTTATGTGTTAGCCGAGGTGGTTTTAGGAAAAGAAAAACATAAACCGATTGTGATTGGCTCTGAAGCTAAGAAAATCAAGGAGATTGGTCTGAAGGCAAGGCAAAAAATAGAGAGGTGCTTGGGGAAATCCATTTATTTAGAGTTGCATGTTAAGGTTCAAAAAAACTGGTTTAAAAACCCCTTTTGGTTAAAGGAGCTGGGATATGTTTAATACTGGCTCCAGCGGACTTCCCCGTGTGGCGATTCTTGGCCGCCCTAATGTAGGGAAATCAACTTTATTTAATATATTAACACGGACTCGTCGGGCCATGGTTAAGGATCAACCTGGTGTTACAAGAGATATCCGTTTAGGGGAAGCTGAATGGTGGGGGACAGCTTTTCAAGTGATGGATACGGGTGGATTTTCTCTAGAGAAGGAAAAACTATCAGAGCTGATTCGCCAAAAAGTGTATACCGTTTTAGATGAGGCCGATGTTCTTCTTGTGGTGGTGGATGCTAAAGCAGGATTGTTGCCTGAGGATCGGGAAGTGGTTCAAATGGCTCAACAAAGCCAAAAGCCTTTTCTGGTGGTGGTGAATAAAGTGGATCAGTTTCATAAGGCCGATCTTCTCGTTAGTGAATTTTACGAGTTTGGCTTGGACTTATTCCCATGTTCTTTTGAGCGATTTGAAGGGGTGGACCGTGTGGTGGAAGCTCTTTTAAGAATTTTACCGGAAAGACCAAGAGAATCAGAAAGCTCTCGGGAAAAAGGTTTGCGCTTGGCTATTTTAGGAAAACCCAATGTGGGAAAAAGCTCTTTTTGCAACTACCTCCTTCAAGAACAAAGAGCTTTGGTTTCAGAAAAGCCAGGCACTACTGTAGATGCTATTGAGTGGGACTTTGTCTTTCAAGGAAAGCCTTATACGGTGGTGGATACGGCTGGGCTTCGCAAACAAAGGAAGCGAAAAAAGACCAATGATGGCGTGGAGATCCTGTCAGCTTTTCAATCAGAAAAGGCCATTGGACGATCGGATATAGTGCTGTTAATGGTGGATGCTCGGGAAGGCCCTACGCATCAGGATGTTAGTATTGCGGAAAAAGTATTGGAGGCTCATAAGCCTCTTATTCTGGTGGCTAACAAGGTGGATCTTATTAAAGAGGACAGGGCAAGATTTCGAAAGTTTTTTCAGGGAAAAGTGGAGCAGGAATTTCATTTTTTTAAAGATATTGCTGTGTCTTTTATCAGTGCTCATACGGGTAAAGGGGTTACCCGTCTTTTTTCTTCCATTGAAAGCTTATGGAAAAAATTGCAGGTGCGCATTCCCACTTCCCAGTTGAACCAGTTTTTCTATGAAACCATTCGGCAAGCTCCAGCCCCTGTTTATGGAACTCGAAATGTCAAATTTTATTATCTGACACAAACTAAACAAACACCTCCTAGCTTTATTGCCTTTGCCAACCACCCTCAGGGTGTGACTCCAGCTTATCGTCGTTTTTTGGTAAATCGGATTAAAGACCACTGGAATCTTCAATCGATTCCTGTTCGAATCTTTGTTATGAAAAGTGGTGGGGAAAGGCTTTGAAGCAAAATAAGTGGGGAACGCGATTTGGCTTTTACTTGGCGGCTATGGGATCGGCCTTTGGATTGGGGAGCCTGTGGCGTTTCCCTTATATTGTTGCCGAAAACGGAGGAGGTGCTTTTGTCTTGTTATATGCCGCTCTTGTTTTCGTTGTTGGGATTCCCTTGCTAATTGCTGAACTCATGTTAGGAAAAAGCACTCGAAGAAGTGTTTTAAAGGCCCTTCTTTTAATGAGAGAAGGGGGGCCTTTTACGAAACCATTTCCCCAAAATGCTCTTCTTTCTTTTTTATATAAAAGCATTCCATGGGCGGGTCGTCTTTCCTTATTCGTGAATATTTCTGTTCTGTCATATTATGCGGTGATTTGTGGATGGGTGCTCTTTTTTTTAATTCATTTTCTTTTAAGTTATATGGGTGTTCAATCTTTAGATGCTTTTCACTCTCTTTCTTTTCTTTTGTCTCATGGACTTCTCCAGGCTCTGTTGGCTGGACTACACATTTTACTTGTGAGTTTTATTGTTGGTAAAGACGTAGAAAATGGCATTGAAAAGTGGATTGGTTATATCATGCCCGTATTTGGGGTGTTACTTTTTGTTTTAATTCATAAGTCTTTAACGGTGGGGGATCACATGAGTGCCCTTCGGTTTTTGTTTTACCCTGATTTCTCTAAATTGAAACTATCTTCTCTGGCACAAGCTATAGGACATGTGTTTTTTGCTCTTAGTTTGGGATTTGGAACTATAGTCACCTTTGGAAGCTATTTAAACGATCGCACTTATGTGCCTTTAGCCAGCGTTCGAGTGGCTACCTTGGACTCCCTGATTTCCATACTGGCTGGCCTTCTTGTCTTTCCTCTCGTTTTTTCCATAACTAAAGATATCTTAGGTCCCACGTTAATGTTTAAAACTGTCCCTTTGTTTTTTTCTCAAATTGAAGGGGGCGTTCTTCTGGGGATTGGCTTTTTTCTGTGTATGTATCTGGCTGCCTTAAGTGCCAGTGTGGGATTATTTGAAACGGTGGTAGCGAATTTAAGAGAAACTTACTTGGAAAAACGATTACATGGGGTTCTTTTTACAGGAATTGGTTGTTTTCTTTTATCCTGGTTTCCTGCCTTTTCTTCTTCATATTTAAAAAACTGGCAATGGAGAGGGAAGGGGCTTTTAGAAGTTTTAGACGACATCCTGATTAATTGGACTTTGCCCTTAGTGGCTCTTGCTATTAGCTTTATAGTGTTTGGTCGCTTAAGTGATGAGGTTAAAAAGAAAGAGTTTTTTAAGGAGCCTCAGAAGGCGTCCCGATTGCTTTTTAAACATTGGATTTTTGCTCTTAAATGGATCGCTCCAACAATTATTATTTTTGCTCTTGTTTTACAATTAATAGATATTTTGTT
>RFKI01000011.1 GCA_003694355.1 Bdellovibrio sp. | reverse complement strand
ATTTGTGGTGGACAGACATTGCCCTATAAAAAGATGATTCAAGAAGTGTTTTTGGCCATGAACCGGCCCATAAGAATTTTTACGGTTCCCCTGTGGATTTTTCGTCTTGGGGTTCGAGTGTTAAATCTGCTTCCTCGTTATCGTTCTTGGAACACGGCTATGGCTGAACGTATGAACCAGGATCTTGTTTTTGATCACAAAGAATTTTCAAGAGACTTTAATTTTCAATTTAAGCCTTTTTCTTTAAAAGAGAAAAACATTTCATAAATCCAGTTTTTTGAAAGAACAAAGCCCTTTGGAGCTTCTTAAAAAATAAGAAGTCTCATTATCACCACTCTATGGGACTCTCTGCGGGGCTGCGGTATTATTGTTTAGCATTTTCTAGATTCTGGCTTATCAAAATCTTTCCTGCCCAAAAGAGAATAGCTAAGGCAACTAAAAGGATGAGGGCTTTTATACTCCAGGAAGTGAGCTGATTCATCAGATAAGTATATCCCATGAAAGCGACTATGGCTCCAAAGAGGCTTAAAAAGACCCTCACATGATAAAAAACTCTTTTGGCAAAGAGAAAAAACAGAGCATACTCGAAGAATAAACGCACTAACAGGGCTATTGCCGCTCCCATAACCTGAAACTCTTTAACGCTCCACCATAAAAAAATCAGGTATCCAAGGCTTTCAAGCACTTGAATAACTGTGGCTCGCTTGATTTGCCCTGTGGCCTGCAGCCAGGTGTAGGGAATTCGGGTGAGTGCACCCATCAGGACAGCCAATAAAAAATAGGGGATGAGAGGGGCACTATTTGTGGCAAAGGCCTCCCCCACCCAAAGCCGAAGCCCTTCTTTGGAAAAGCTTTGGATCAAAAAAATGAGAGAAAGCATCATAAGGAGCAAAGCAAAAAACAAAAACTGAAAAGGTCTTGATGACATTTTTTGATTTTGACGAGCCGCCCAGGAAGGAAACATCACTTTTACAATGGCATCAGGAAGTAGCCATAAGCGAGAGAGCACTTCATAGGGGGTGACATAGTAACTAAGGGCAGAGAGAGGAAGAAGGCTTCCTATAACCAGCCGATCTCCATAATTCAGAACAGGGGCAATAAAGTTAGTTAAGGTTAACCAAAATCCATATTTAATAATGTGGAAGTGTGGGGCCCAATTTCCATAAGGCCCCTGAAAAACTGGTTTTAAAACCTGGAGGCACCAGAGCAGCCCCAACAAAAAAGCCAGTAAACGCACCAGTAGAATCACCATAAACATCATGGAGAGGCTTTGATGGTAAAAGCTCAAGATTAAGGGGGAGAGGTAGTTAAAGCTTCCCACAAAAGAGTTAAGGTAGTTTGTTTTATCAAACCGGTGAGCGCTTTCCAATAAGGAGCGAACAAGGCTATTCAAGGAAATCACTGGAAGAATCAAAGCTAAAATATAAAAAGCTTTTTGGGCTTCTTTCATAAGTTCTGGAGGGATATTAAATGCTTTGTTAGTCAGAAGGGGGCCGGAAAAAAACAGCACGCCAGCAGCTATGCAGCTAATGGATAGCATGATTACACCGACAAGGGACAAGAGGGAGCCAGCGCCTTCAAACTGATTGTTTTGAATGTTTTCAGCCATTTGTTTAATAAAGGAACGGCTAATGCCAACATCAAAGTACATAAAAACGGATAGAATCGTCCAGCAGAGGGTTAAAAGGCCAAACTTTTCAACTCCAAGATTTTTAATAATAAAGGGAATGCTAATAAGGGCCACCCCCATGGGGAGCACTTGACCTGTTAGACTATAAAAGGTGTTCCTGGCAACAGGAGTTTTAATAAGAGTCTTCAGATCATATGCACTCATGGAAAGCACATTATAACTTCTGAAAAGTTTAGGCACTATTTAATTTTAAAGATCACAAGAGAGCGCAAGTTTTATGCCCTCTTAATAACTTCATAATGGTTTTCTGGGGCGCTTCCAGGGCGCTCTTATAAGGTTTCGTTCAGATTATATTTTACAAAGTTAAGTAAGTAGTTGCGGTACCCACAATTGGGGTAAGACTCAATGAGGTCTTCAAGCTGTTTTTGACTAATAAACCCTTTTTTGAAGGCAATTTCCTCAAGGCAAGCAATTTTTAGCCCTTGACGTTTTTCAATGGTTTGGACAAATTGCGAAGATTGTAAGAGGGCCTCTTCGGTTCCGGTATCTAACCAGGTAATGCCTCGACCTAGGGGGCAAACCTTTAGCTCCTTTCTGTCCAGATAAATTTTATTTAAGTCTGTAATCTCCAACTCTCCTCGAGCAGAAGGTTTTAAGGTTTTGGCATAATCCACGACGTTTCCATCATAAAAATAAAGTCCCGTAACAGCCCAATTGGATTTAGGGTTTTGGGGTTTTTCTTCAATATTGATGGCTTGACCTTTTTCATTAAACTCCACCACCCCATAACGCTCAGGGTCGCTAACATGGTAGGCAAACACTTCAGCGCCCTGCTTGAGCTGAGCGGCCTTCTCAAGCTTTTTTGTGAGTGAGAGACCAAAAAACAAATTGTCTCCCAAGATTAAGCACACAGGACTCTTTCGAATAAAATCTTCACCAATTAGAAAAGCTTGAGCGATCCCTTCAGGCTTTTCTTGAATGGCATAACTCAGTTTGATTCCCAGGTGTTGGCCATCTCCTAAAAGGCTTTGAATCATGGGGATGTCTCTAGGGGTGCTAATAATCAGGATATCTTTTATGCCTGCAAGCATTTGAATAGATAAAGGGTAATAGATGGTGGGTTTATCATAAACAGGTAAAAGTTGTTTGCTGACTGATTTTGTGGATGGAAAAAGGCGTGTGCCATTGCCTCCAGCTAAAACAATTCCTTTCATTGTTCCCCCAATACTTTTTGAACCCAGTTTTGGTGATCCAGGTACCATTGAACAGTATTTTTTAAGCCTTCTTCGAAATTTTGAAATTGTCTTTCAAAACCCAGCTCTTTTTGGGCTTTGGTATCATCAATGGCGTAGCGCCAGTCATGCCCTTTTCGATCTTCAACAAACTGAATGAGCTCTTCATATTTTTTTCCATTTCTTCGGGGGCTAAGCTCATCGAGTAGAGTGCAAATTTCTTTAACCACGGTGATATTGTTGCGTTCTGAACGGCCGCCAAAGCAGTAGGTTTCTCCAGGTAGCCCTTTTTCCAAGGCCAGTAAGACCCCTTGACAGTGGTCAGAAACATGGATCCAGTCTCTGACGTTTTTGCCGGTGCCATAGACAGGAAGAGGCTTTTCTTTTAACGCGCATTGAATCATATGTGGGATGAGCTTTTCAGGATATTGTTTGGGGCCATAATTGTTTGAACAATTTGTTGTAATGACGGGGAACTGATAGGTTTTAAACCAGGCTCGTGCCAAGAAGTCTCCCGAAGCTTTGGAGGCCGAATAAGGGGAGTTTGGCTTGTAGGGAGTATTTTCCGTAAAATACCCTGAATCTCCCAAGCTGCCATACACTTCATCAGTTGACACTTGCACCATGCGAAAATCTTTTTTGTGTTTCCAATATTTTAATCCACAATCCAGAAGGTTGTAGACGCCAACGATATTGGTTTGAATAAAAACTCCTGGTCCTTCAATAGAGCGGTCCACGTGGCTTTCTGCTGCAAAATTGATAACTCCATCAATTTGGAACTCATTTAACAAGGACTCTACTAGTTGTTGATCGCAGATATTTCCTTCTACTAAATGAAAGCCCTCTTTGTATTCTTCGAGATTCTCTTTGTGGCCCGCATAAGTGAAGGCATCAAGACCCACCACTTGATGTCCCTTTTTGAGGGCTTCTCCGACAAAGTTGCTTCCAATAAAACCAGCGGCTCCTGTAACAAGTAAATTCATAAAAGTCTTCCTTTTGAAAAACTAATCATATAACATAGACAAACAAAAATCCAAGAGAGCGTAATGCAAAGCGTAAGCGTTTGTTTGTGTACCTATAATGGAGAGAGGTTTTTGCCAGACTTGCTTCCAAGTGTGTTGGGGCAGCTTTCTTCTCAAGATGAGCTTGTTATTGTGGATGATAGCTCCACAGATGGCACTCTTGCTTATTTGAAGGGGCTTCGCGATCCCCGCATTCGTCTTTATGAGAATACTTCTAACCTAGGCCCTCAACAAAGTTTTAAGAGGGCCATTGAGCTTTCTCAAGGTGATGTTATTTTTTTGTGTGATCAGGATGATGTGTGGTTGCCTCACAAGGTATCCACTTGTGTCAAAGCCCTTCAGGGCAGTTCTCATTTGCTCCTGTCCCATGGGGTTTATTATGTGGATGAGAACTTGAAGCTCTTAAAGGACCACCCACAGATGGCGCCCGAAAAGAACAAGACTTTTTTTAAGATTCTTGTAAAAAACCATTTTACAGGAGCCACCATGTGTTTCAAAAAAGAGTTAAAACCACATATATTACCCTATCTAGGAGATGTTCCCATGCATGATTGGTGGATGGCTCTTGTTGCAAGCCTTCGGGGAGGTATTTTGGTATTAAAGGAGCCACTTATTTACTATCGTCGTCATCCTCAAACCTTCACCCAGCTTCAGCATCAGAAAAAAATCAGCCTCCGCGCTATATTTATGCGCTTGAAAATGATAAGGGTTTTGGGGAAATTAGCTCATTTGGTATTAGTATTTTTGTGATTGGAAGAATTATGTCATACATTGAACTACAGGAAGTTAGCGTTAATGCTCTTAATGTTGCAGAAAGGGCAAAATCATTAAGAGAGCGTCTTTTGGGAAAGAAGAAAGGGGAGGCCTTTAAGGTTCCCATCTTAAAGAATATAAATTTTAAAGCGCAAACAGGGGAAAGAATTGGAGTTGTTGGATTAAATGGGTCGGGCAAAAGCTCGCTTTTAAAGGCAATAGCAGGTATTTATCCCATAGATGAGGGACATATGGTGGTTAAAGGAAGTGTCGTTCCTTTAATAGAAATGGGAGTTGGGTTTGACCCAGAAGTGACGGGACGTCAAAATATAAGGTTAGCTCTTATTTATAGTGGTAAGTTAGATTTATAT
>RFKI01000085.1 GCA_003694355.1 Bdellovibrio sp. | reverse complement strand
GGCTTTAGTTTCATACAACCATCTTAATTAAATAAAAATAAAAAAGAAAGCGTTACGCTTTCTTTGAGAGGAGGATTTCTATGGCAGAAACCCTGCTTACCTTTCCTTCCTCGCTAGTTAGTTCTTCCGTGCCTATCTTGACATCCTTGACTTCCAAGTCTGGCACATACCTGTTCTTCAAAACCTCTGCAACAGTTATGGCCTTTGCTGTCAACTTTCCTCTTGCCTTCACTAAAACCTCCTTTGCCCCATTGTTTATCTGGGTCAATGCTGCAAGGACATATCCCATTGCAGGCTTCTTTCCTACGTATATTGTGTTGTCTTCTCTTTTTTCTTCTGTCATTTAATTCACCTCTCTGTCAAAGTCTGTTAAAATGGATTATCTGGCAATTGATTTAAAAACCTTTACACATTTAATGATTTCAATGTCCCCCCTGAGAAAAAGCTCCACGGCTCTAGCCAAGTCGAGGAGGAAAGCAAGTGAGAAGGAGTCATTGTTTGAGACTACGCCCGTCCTCAGCGACGAAAAAGAGGAATTGGCAATTTCATCAATACTCTCAGACAAACATATGAGCATCTTAACTTCTGTTATGAGAGGCTATAACCTCTCGCAGAGGATTTCAGAAGAGGATGTTGTTGAAACCGCTGAGAGCTACTCCACCTGCCCATCAGCTTTTGTGAGAACTATGAGGATGAAAATAGCCACATTCCAAGTCAAGAGCTCCACATGGGACTCGCAACGTTCTGTGAGGTTGAGGAGGAAATTCAGGGAGAAAGAGGATCCTTACCTAACTAAACTCCAAGTAATAAAGCCGCTATCTGTCCAAGATTTTAGGATATTCGGGACATCAATACTGAGAACGAAGACTATGTCTGACGATTTCTTGGGTTTCTGGGCAGCTGCTACAAGGAAGGCAAGGACAAAGAAAAGGCCTTCCCAAGTCTCTGTCCTCGTTAGAGAATTTAAGAAAGATGGAGCTGTGTTCTTTGCATTAGCCAAAGGGCACGGCAAGGAAAACTTGTTGGGAGACAGGATAATAGATGCGATAGCCGCTAAGGTAAGGGATGTCAAATCAGCGGTCAATATAGAGGAGTTCGTGGATTCCCTTGGCAATGAGATATTCCCAAACACTGCATCCCTTGTCCTAGGTTTGAGGAAAGAAGGGGCTACTCACATACTCTCATATGGCGATACTTACATATACAGCATAGACGGCCAATTACTACACATAGGAGATGAGGAAACGAGGGTCTCCTCCAACCTCCAAGTTGTCAACGGCAGGAGGGGCAAGAGGATGATAAGGATTGGGCCATTAAAGGGACACTCCAAAATAGTTGAGAACCCATTCTATGTGTCAACAGCTCCGATAGAGCAGAGGCCTCCGTTGCCGAAGAATGTCCTCACAAAAGAGCTGGCAAAGGATGACAACGGAGTTTTGGCAATATTCAGCTAACTCCTACTTTTTTATAGGCTTAGGAGCATATCTTATGCTTGTCAACGCGGGGGTCGCCAAGCCTGGTCAACGGCGCAGGACTTAAGATCCTGTCTCCAGTGAGTTCGTGGGTTCAAATCCCACCCCCCGCATCCGCTTTTTGGTAAAAAGCAGTCAAACTTTTACTAAAGTTCAAATCTTCGAGGCAAGCTTAAATGCTCTCTCCACTCTTTTCACCATTGCCTCCCAATGGCTACCCTTCCAGTATACGTGCTTACAAGATAGGCATTCCTGCACCTTCTTGTGCGTCTTTTTTATGAACTCCGGCACATTAACATCCTTGCTATCTATGTAATGGAGCTCCCCTCCACATTTCGGGCACCTACTCCTCTCAAAATCAAGGTATAGATTAGCTTTCTTTATTACTATGGCCAACTTCTCCTCTAAACTCTTCCTTATGTCTAGGAATATCGTGCCGTCGCCGTTCTTCTTAGCTATTTTGTAGAGTTCCTTGTCAGCTGTTATTAGGACGAGGCCATCCTCTTCTGTTCTTGCGAGTATCTCCTTGTCTGGCGTCCCACTTCTCATAACCTCCACACCATAGCCCATAAATCTCAAGTACTTCGCAACATCGAACAGCATCTCATCCACGAGGAAGCGCATGCTATATACTGATAAGGAATAAAAAATAAACCTTTCGCCATATCTCTATGAAGATTTTTGGCAGGGAGGAGAGCATAGCCTTTGACAAGGAAGCTATAGAGCTGTTGGGAATAGAGAGGCTTATGGAGAGTGCGGGCAAGGCAGTAGCCGAGTTTTATAGCAATACAATAGGAGAGGACTCTCTTTGTGTTGTTGTGGGAAAAGGCAACAACGGAGCAGACGGCATATGTGCTGCCCGCTACTTGCAGACCTGGGGTTATGATGTCTCCCTGTTGCTAGTTGGCAACGGCAATGACAATGTTAGGAAGCAACTATCCTTAGCTAATTTCAATATTGTGGACAACATAGTAG
>RFKI01000084.1 GCA_003694355.1 Bdellovibrio sp. | reverse complement strand
TGCTTTGGATAGTGAGCTCTCGAAACAGGCCAAAGACGTGTACCACTTCCCCCAGACAAAATAATCGGTAACATCCTCTCTCCTTTCTTTTTTAAGACCACCTTACCTTAACACAGTTTCTTTTAAAAATGAGATCTCTTTTTAGATCTACCTCTATTTGTCCCCT
This sequence comes from Bdellovibrio sp., assembly GCA_003694355.1. Lineage (GTDB taxonomy): Bacteria > Bdellovibrionota > Bdellovibrionia > Bdellovibrionales > UBA1609 > J124. The sequence continues at coordinate 2,950 of RFKI01000084.1, read as the reverse complement.
CTTACATCTTTCAAACGCGTCGCGCAAACATTTCTGATGCCTTCTACTTTCTTGACCCCTTTTTTAAACAACTTAAACTAAGACTATGACTTTACTTTTAAAACAAATTTTTGCTTTTATAAAGTTGCTTAATTCAGAAACAGGAACAAACCAGATAGCTGCAGGCATTGCTTGTGGATTTATTCTGGGGATGACCCCCGCATTATCTCTCCAAAGCCTTATTGTTTTCATCTTTTTATTAATTTTTCGCATTCAAATAGGAGCCGCTTTTATTTCAGCATTTTTTTTCTCTTTTATTGCCTATCTTTTAGATCCTTTATTCCATATGACAGGCACCTTTTTTCTGGAGCTTCCCTCTTTACAAGGTCTTTTTACAAAACTTTATAATATGCCCATCATTCCTTACACTCGCTTTAACAATACCATTGTGCTTGGTTCTGGAATTATCTCTTTTGCTCTTTTTCCCGTTATTTTTTTCTCATCTCGCTGGTTTGTAAAAAAATACAGAGAACTGATTGTTCAAAAAATAAAAAACACAAAAGCCTGGAAAGCCGTACAAGCAACGACTCTATATAAATGGTACTACAAGTATAAAGAACTCTACGGATAATCAATGAAAAAACTGAATAAAGTACTACGCACAGAAGCTATCATTCCCATCTTAGTTATTCTCACTTTATCTCTCTTGTATTTTTCATTTTTATTTGACTCCCACTTAAAAAAAACTTTGGAATGGAGCTTAACTCATATTTATGGAGCAGAAGTCAACATAAAGAAAATAAAAACTAGCTTTATCAATGGATCTTTTCAACTTTCTGGTCTCCAAATCACTGACAAAAAAAAACCTGAAAGAAATATTCTTCAAATCCAAAAAATCTATTTCCATCTACTTTGGGATGCTCTTCTCAGAGCTAAATTTGTAATTAACCAGGCTGAAGTTCAAAATATCCAGGTTTTTGTTCCTCGAAAAAAAAGAGGGAAAGTTTATCCTCCCTCTCCTAAAAGCCAGAGTGTCCTTCAAAAAACAGAATACGCAATATTAGAGAAAACACAAAAAGACTTTAATAACAATATCCTTGGAGATATAGCAACTGTTCTCACTGGAGTTGACCCTTCCAAACAATTTACAAATATAAAGGAACAGTTAAAGTCTGAGAAGTTTCTTGAAGAGCTAAACATGACTCTAAAAAACAAACAAAAAGAGTGGGAAGAACGCCTTAAAACACTACCACAGGGAAAAGAAATAGACTCTCTAGTTCAAAAAGCAAAAAAAATCCACATCAACACTAAAAACCCTATTCTTTTATTTAAAAGTCTTGAAGAACTACAAACTGTTATTAAAGAAGGAGACCGTATTATCAAAGAGTATAATGCGGCCCAGAAAGACTTGGATAAAGACTTAAATCAATTGAACTCCAGTTATAAAGATCTTGAAAAGTGGATTCAAAAGGATTTAGCCGATCTTCAACGTCGATTCAACCTCCCTAACATTAATCCTCAGGAATTTTCAAAAGGTCTTTTTGGAATGATCTTCGCTGAAAAAATAGCATCCCTTTACAAATATCAACGAGTTGCTCAGGAATATATGCCACCTAATCTCAAAAAGAATAAAAAACAAAAATCAAAAGAAATAGTTCCACCTAAAAGAGGAATGGGGAAAACTTACACTTTTCCTATCACAAAAGGATACCCACAGTTCTGGCTTAAAAAAGCCATTATAAGCTCGCTGACCAACTCAAAATCTCCTTATAGCGGCCAAGTTAAAGGAACTCTCACTCATCTGTCCTCACATCCATCAATCATTCCCTTTCCTACAAAATTTAATCTAGTAGGAGATTTCCCCAATCAGAATATTCATGGGTTAAACCTTCATGCCGTTATAGATCATCGCACTTCGACTCCCACCGAGAAAGCCACTTTAACCATTGATTCCTACCCTGTTGATAAGCGTGTTTTATCCCACTCTAAAGACGTTTCTTTTATCATTCAAAAAGCAACAGGAAAGCTTTTATGGAACATCCAAATGAAAAGCTCCATAGTTAATTTAAAACTGAAAAACTGGTTTTCAAATGTTCAATATAAAATCACTGCAACAAATCCTATTGTTCAAGAAGTCCTCACAAACACTGTTAATGGAATTCCTGTAATCTCCGTCTTCGTTAAAGCACAAGGATCTTGGGAGCATCTTAAGTGGAGTCTCTTTTCAAATTTAGGCTCAGAAATTTCCAAAAATTTAAGTAAACAAGTTCAAGCCCAAATAGAAAAAGCCAAAAAGCAACTCAACTTAATTATTCAAAAACGCCTTCAAGATAAACGTCTCCAAGTTCAAAATCAATTTAAACAACTCACCGACCAAGTAACACAAAAAATCACCTCCCGACAAAAAAAACTTGAGAAAGAAAAGAAAGCCCTCCAAGCTAAAGCTCAAAAGGCTCAGACTAAATCTCAAAAAGCCAAACAAAAGGCTCTCGAAAAAGCAGGCAAGGAGCTCTTAAAAAAGCTCAAGTTTTAGATAGAATCTCAGACTGATCTAAAAGGGAGAAACAATTCTTCCCTTGCCCGCTCCTATTTAAGTCCTGTAAAGTATAGATCTAGTTAAAATTTTTATTACACATTATTAATGAAGAGACATCTCCAAAGGAGTCCCTCATGAAAAGAATATCTTTCGCCTTCATCTTTATCTATCTTCTTACAGAACCCCTTTCCTCTATTAAGGCTGAACCTTGGATTTCCAATCGATTTGCTCAAAACTGTGCGGCTTGTCATAGCCCATCCAGGAGAAACCGCCCTGTTAAAGAACGTCGATGTACTCTTGCCTGCCAAGGCTGCCATGTAAACCCCAATGGCGGTGGTCTCCGCAATCAATATGGACTCTGGAACCAACAGAGATGGCTTAAATCCTTTCGTCCCAAAAAATTGACTCAGTGGTTTCACAAAAAAGATATTCCAG
>RFKI01000083.1 GCA_003694355.1 Bdellovibrio sp. | reverse complement strand
GAAATGGTCAAAGGGTCATAATGTTTAACTTAAATAATTTGCAACCTTCAGGTGATAATAAAAGAAAAAGAAGAGGTCGTGGCGGTTCTCGAGGGGGGACATCTGGCAAAGGACATAAGGGACAAAAAGCTCGTTCTGGTGGAGGCATATCAATAGGTTTTGAAGGTGGTCAAATGCCATTACACCGTCGACTTCCGAAGCGTGGTTTTACGAATGCGCGTTTTAAAAAGGAAGTTGCTATTGTTAACTTGTCGCAACTTGAAAAGTTTTTTAATGATGGTCAGCTGAATAAAGATCTTTTTTTAAGAACTTTGTTAAAAGATGCTTCTTTCCAAAAGAAAGATTTTGATATTATTAGTGTTCTTGTTGTGGGAAAAGATCCAGAACTGACTCGTTTAAAAGCCAATTTTCTAATTCGCTTGGCTCAGAAAGCGGTGATAGAATTTGAATCTCAGGAGCTGGAGGAGGCCGAAAGGTATCTTTTTTCTGAATTTGAGAAGTCAAAAGAGCGAGTGGAAAAAATTTATAAAAAGTTAAATCAACTAGAGATACAGAAGAAAAAGGCCCAGGTGAACAATCGTGGAGCACGTGATATTGGAGATGCCGTTATGAATAAGTTGGAAGCGGAACTGGAAATGGCTCGAGTTAAACTTACACAGAATAAAATACTCACTCGTAAATTAAAAGAGAAGATCCGAAAAAGTCTTGAAAACTCCAACTTGTCTTCACAAGATGTGTTGTTGGAGGGGAGAAGTCGCCTTTTGGATCAACTTCATCTTTTAGAAGAGCAACGAGAGATTTTACTTTCTAACTTATCTGCTCTCAAAGAGCGCTTTTTGAAAGTTTCCTCAAGAGAGTCCAGTCACTATGGTCAAAAGGCTTTTGAAATTGAGAAAGAATTAGAAGTGGAACATGATCTTGGTAAAACCTTAAGACGAAATATTTTTAATACTAAGATTCAAAAAATCTCCATTGCCAATCGAGTGAGAATTCATTCCCTGGCAGAGGCCTCAGTGCGATCAACTCCTTTCACAGTAGAAATGACCATGACTTTGATAGGGTCCCTTTTGGTTTTAGTGAGCTTTATTTTTGTTTGGGAACACTTATACCCTGTTGTTACAAGTAAAGAACAGCTTACAGAAATGGGCTTAAAATACCTGGGAAGTTTACCTGTTTTACGTCCTAAAAAATATCAAAAGGCCGCCTTTAAGAACACAGACTTTCCTGTTATCAATCCGAAGGTGTGTACGGAAGGCGCTCTTTCTTTTCATTACTTAAGAACACGTCTTGAAAAGATCCTTTCTCAAAAACAGATCAGTCATGGAGCTGTTATTTCTGTGATTAGTCCAATGGTTAAGGAAGGGAAGTCGTCGGTGATTGCCAACTTGGCCATGAGCTTTTCCAGTGCAGGGAGGAAAGCTTTACTGGTGGACTTTGACTTCAGGAAATCCACTTTAAGGCATATGTTGAACCAAAAAGCTCATAAAGGGATTACGGATTTTATGTTAGGAGGGGTTCCATTAAAGGATGTTTTGCAAAGGCAGATTTTTCAGAATCTGGATTTTATTGAGTCGGGCACTTATGATAATCCTCCATTGGGGGCTTTGTCAGAAGATCGTTTAACAGATTTTTTACGTCATGTGAAAAAAGGATATGACGTTATTTTAGTGGATACACCAGCTTACCTTTCTAGTCCCACAGGTCTTCTTGTTTCTTCCATTGCGGAAATACCTCTTCTTGTTGTGAAGTCTCAGTCCACTCAGCTTCAGGAAATTTCAGAGGTGGTGGACTCTCTTTATACACACAATGTGCAAACTATTTATGCTGTTTTGAACCAACATTTAATGGCTTTAGGACGCAACCCTTATCAAACTTATGTGATGTCAGAAGGAGAAATTCATGCATGGAACCAAAAAAACACTCAAGAGGCTGCTTAGTTTTGTTTTGAGTTTGATATTTTTTGCAGAAACTCTAGGAGCTGTTGAATTAAGGGACCGCATTACAGAGCGCCGTTTGTCAGAGTACTTTTATAGCCCCAAAGGCAATGAGTTACTCGTGCCCGTTAAGGTACTGGGGAATGTTAGAAAGCCAGGTTTGTATCATGTGCCAGCAAACACCTCTCTGATGACATTGTTGTCTTTGAGTGGTGGTATGCAGAAAATGAGTGATTTGGAAAAAGTTGTGGTGAGCCAAAGGCATAAAGGAGCTTTGCAAATGAATTTGAATGACTTGATTTATAAAGGAAAAGACTTGAAACTCACTAATTATGACACTGTGTTTGTTCCTGAAAAAAAGTCTGTCTTTAGTCAAAGCACGGTAACGGCCGTCACTGTGGTGACGAGCGTTTTGAGTGTGCTTTTAACAGCCGTTGTGGTGAGTCAACGGAACAATTAGAAACTGCTCGACTATTTTGTTGAAGCGCGCCGCAGCAGTGAAGGGAGCAGGCGAGGTCTTAAAAAGGCCTGAGTCTTGCTCTCTTAAGGGGTATGAAGGTTCAATGCCCCAATAAATGTCATTTGAAAACCAAACGGT
>RFKI01000082.1 GCA_003694355.1 Bdellovibrio sp. | reverse complement strand
TCAATGACTCTATTGGCTGGATATGTGAAGAGCTTGGTTTAAACCCAGAGAGAGCCTATTCTGGTGGCGACAGGGGATGGGTCGGTGACAACCCCTTTATTTATTTAGATATTAGTAAAATACGAAGTACAGGCTGGGAGCCTCAATACCACATTAAGGAAGGAGTAATTAAAACCGTTCAGTGGTTAAAAAACAATCCATGGGTTTTTTAAAAAGGTTTATCAAAGATGTTATCTGACAAAAGTGTTATCATTACAGGGGGCGGACGCGGAATAGGGAAAGCCATTGCCTTAGAGTGTGCCAAACATCACGCTAATGTCATCATTCTTGCTCGAACACAATCTCAAATAAATGACACTCTTTCAGAAATCCATGAAAAAACAGGGCAAGATGCCCAAGGATATAGCGTAGATGTGAGTTCTTATTCAGCTCTGAAAGATTTCTATGAAAAAGTAAAGCACCAAAATATCTTTGGAGTTGTGTGCGCAGCAGCCATTCATGGCCCTATTGGCCCTCTTGAAACAACAGATGTGAAAGATTGGACCCACGCCATAGAGGTTAACCTGTTTGGAACTATGTATATGGTGCATTTATTCACACCTTTGATGAAAAAAAGAAAAGAGGGACGCTTTATTCTATTTTCAGGAGGGGGGCAAGGGGCTTTTGAAAACTTCTCAGCTTATGTTTCTTCAAAAGGGGCCATTTGGCGTTTTTGTGAAACTGTCGCAAAAGAATTAGCCCCTTTTAACATTTACATGAACGCCATTGCTCCTGGGGCTGTAAACACCGCTTTGCTAGATAATGTTTTCAAAGTTGGCAAGGAAAAAGTTGGCGAAGAGTATTTTCAAAAAAGCATTCAACAAAAGGAGTCTGGTGGTATTCCCGTTCACATTCCAGCAAAAGCAGCTCTCTATCTTTTATCTGATCAATCTAAAGGGCTATATGGAAAAACCATCAGTGCCGTATGGGACAAATATCAAGACTTCAAAGATTTAAAGAAAATAAGTGAATCTTCCATCTTCACCTACAAAAGAGTTGTTGATTTTGATGGGGGCACTCAACCCAAAGACTAGGTAAGTAATTATGAACTATGCAATTATTGGATGTGGCCTTATTGGTCAAAAAAGATGGAATGCTATAAAAAACCATAAGGTTTTAATCTGCTGTGATCAAAATCAAAAGCAAGCTCAAACTTTTGCTCAAAAAAATCATATTGAACACGCCACCACATCTGCGGAAGAAGCTATCTCCCATCCTGCTATTGATGCTGTTATTATTGCCACTGACAACAAAAGCCTTACACCTCTTACGGAAATGGCCATAAAAAATAACAAACATGTTCTCGTAGAAAAGCCCGCTGGCATTAAAAGCTCAGACCTGTTCCGATTACATGAATTGGCCCAAGAAAACCATGTTAAGGTGCGCGTGGGCTTCAATCATCGCTATCATCCTGCTTTTATAAAACTCAAAGAGCTCATCGACCAACCTCAAATAGGATCACTCATGTTCATCAGAGCCCGTTATGGACATGGAGGACGCATAGGATATGACAAAGAATGGCGAGCTCAACCGGAACTTTCTGGTGGCGGTGAACTTATTGATCAGGGAGTTCACTTGATTGATCTTTCTCGAATGCTTATGGGTGATTTTTCAACCATCAATGGACATGTGGCCACCTATTTCTGGAACATGCCTGTTGAAGACAATGCTTTTTTAAGCTTACAAACCCCATCTGGACAAACAGCTTTTTTAAGTGTGAGCTGCACAGAATGGAAAAACTTATTTTCTTTTGAAATTTATTTCAAGAACGCGAAATTTCACATTGAGGGTTTAGGTGGCAGTTATGGTATCGAAAAACTCTATTACTACCAAATGCTGAAGGAAATGGGCCCCCCAGAGACGACCATTTATGAATTCCCCAGAGGTGATCAGTCTTGGGATATTGAAATGAAAGAATTTGAAAAAGATATACAAGAAGACCGAGAGACCTCTCCAGGGTTGCTCGATGCCGCCAAAGCACTTCTTATTGTAGAAGAAGTTTACCGCAAAAACAATTGTCCTTGGATGGAGAAAGAAAATGGTTATAACTAGAGCTCCTTTAAGAATTACTTTTGGAGGCGGAGGAACAGACCTCCCATCTTATTACAGAGATCACGGCGGATTTGTCATCGCTGCAGCTATTGATAAATATATCTACATCACTTTACATAAGGTATTTGAGCAAAAACTTATTATCAAATATTCTAAACTTGAGACAGTCACAGAAGTCTCTGAAATTCAACATCCCATTATCAGAGAGGCTCTGAAGCTTGTAAATGCAGGTAACGAAGGACTAGAAATCACTTCCATGGCAGACATTCCGGCAGGAACAGGACTTGGTTCCTCAGGAAGCTTCACCACAGCGCTCTTAAAAGGTCTTCATGCTTATAAAAGAAATCTTGTTCACCCAGAAACTCTGGCCCAACAAGCTTGTGAAATTGAAATTGAACGACTAAAAGAACCTATTGGCAAGCAAGACCAATACATTGCTGCTTTCGGCGGGATCACCTGTTTCTATTTTAATAAAGACGACTCTGTTACTGCAAAGCCACTAAAACTGTCTGATGAAACCTGCTATAATTTGGAAGATAATCTTCTATTGTTTTTTACTGGCTTTTCCCGTTCTGCTTCCAGTATTTTGAAGGATCAAGACACCCGCAGCAAACAATCTGACCAAGAAATGATTGATAACTTAAACTTCATAAAAGACTTGGGCTTCCAAAGTATGGAAGCTCTTGAAGAGGGAAATCTTGTTAAATTTGCTGAGTTAATGAATGTGCACTGGCAAAGAAAAAAAGCGCGATCCCAAAATATGTCTAACCCTCAAATCAATGAGTGGTATGAACACGCTCTTAAAAATGGAGCCATTGGTGGCAAGTTAATTGGAGCTGGTGGAGGTGGCTTTCTCATGTTTTACACGGAAGACAATAAGCGCCTTAGAAAAGCCATGCGTGAAAAGGGATTAAGTGAAGTCCGTTTCCGATTTGATTTTGAAGGAGCAAAGGTCCTCACTAATGAACGTCATTAAATTTAATCAAATGCCCATTGTGATTCTGGCAGGTGGCCTTGCAACTCGATTAAAACCTATCAGCGAGGCTATCCCAAAGTCCTTAATGGATATTAATGGCCAGCCTTTTTTAAAACATCAAATCAGCTTGCTTCAAAAAGAAGGACTTAGAAAAGTTTACCTCTGTGTTGGTCATCTCAGTGAAAAAATAAAAGAATTTTTAGATTTTTCACCACCTAAAGACATAGAAATTAAAATTATAGATGATGGAAAGCCCCTAAAAGGAACGGGAGGGGCCCTCAAAGAAGCCTCCAAGCAAATCAAGGAAGACTGTTTCTTCGTAACTTATGGAGATTCTTATTTACCCATTAACTTTAAAAAAGTTTTTGAATATTATATTTCACAAAACCAACCAGCTCTTATGACTATCTATAAAAACCAAAATGCTTTTGATAAAAGCAATGTTATTTTTAAAAATGGACAAATTAAAGACTATGACAAAAACAAAACCTCTCCAGATATGCAGTACATTGATTATGGTCTTATGATTTTTCAAAAATCTCTTTTTAAATCTATTTCCCATTCTTATCCTTTTGACCTATCCCTCATTTTATCGGATCTTGTCAAAAACAACCTGGTTGCAGCTTATGAAGTGTTTGAACGCTTTTATGAAATAGGAACACCGAAAGGCATTCAAAGTTTAAAAAATTACTTATATCGCAAAGAACGAGAAGTTCTCAATAACAAAACTCTTAAAGAAGCAAGGGAAGAAAGGGGTCATTAATGGCTAGAGATTTGAAAATTTTTTCTGATGGAGCCGATAAAGCTTCCATGATTGAGCTCGCTAAACAACCTTTTATTCAAGGACTTACCACGAATCCCACGCTTATGAAAAAAGCTGGTATTACAGACTATGTGGGTTTTGCCAAAGAAATTCTTTCCATCATAAAAGACAAGCCCATCTCTTTTGAAGTGTTCTCTGATGACTTTGAAGAAATGCACCGTCAGGCTCGCGAAATAAGCTCTTGGGGAGACAATGTGTATGTCAAAATCCCTGTTATGAACTCCCTAGGACAATCTTCACAGGAGCTAATCCATACCCTCTCTCAAGAAGGAGTGAAACTTAATGTCACAGCTATTTTAACGCTGGATCAAGTCAAGCAAACCTGTGAGAATCTTAACCCTAAAGTGCCATCAGTGGTGTCCGTTTTTGCTGGACGCATTGCAGACACAGGCGTAGACCCTCTTCCGATTATGAAACAGGCTTTAAAATTATGCGAAAATGTTGGCCCTCAAACAGAGCTTCTATGGGCTTCCACTCGAGAGGTCTTTAATATTCAACAGGCTCGTAACATGGGCTGCCATATTATTACCGTTCCCTTTGACCTTCTTCGCAAATACCAGAAAATGAATAAAATGGACCTTCAAGATCTTAGCTTAGAAACAGTAAAAATGTTTAAAAAAGACGCAGAACAGGCAGGGTTTACAATATGAACTTTTCAGAAAAATTTATTAATGAATCCATTCAAATCCTCCAAAAAACTCCTTTTGAAAGCCTTGAAAAAATAGCCCAAGGCCTCATTAAACTAAGAAGAGAAAATGGACGACTATTTATATTAGGTGTGGGCGGCTCCGCAGGGCATGCAAGCCATGCCGTTAACGACTTCAGAAAAATTTGTAAAATTGAAAGCTATACCCCCACAGACAATGTCTCTGAGCTCACGGCCCGCATTAATGACGAAGGTTGGGATGGCTGTTTTGCTGAATGGCTCAAAGGGTGCCGCCTGAGGAAAGAAGACGGTCTCCTGATTTTCTCTGTGGGTGGTGGAGACAAGGAAAAAAATGTTTCTGTCAACCTCATAAGAGCCATTGACTACGCCAAGTCCCAAGGGGCTTCTGTTTTTGGAATTGTTGGTCGACAAGGCGGTTATACCGCTCAAAAAGCAGATGCCTGTGCTATTGTTCCTCCTTTATTCGAAGAACATGTCACTCCACATACAGAAGGAATTTGTGCTGTTTATTGGCATTTGCTGGTGAGTCATCCGGAACTAAAAATTTCTCAAACCAAGTGGGAGTCGGAAGCTCCTAAATC
>RFKI01000081.1 GCA_003694355.1 Bdellovibrio sp. | reverse complement strand
TCTTCTGGCTCCTTTAAAGAGCCATAAAGGCGTCGAGACAGTTCACGATAAAGCGTTTCTATAATCAAAGTGCTTTTTCCACTTCCAGAAACTCCCGTCACTCCACATAGGGTGCCAAGAGGAATCCTAACATCAATGTTCTTTAAATTGTGTCCACTTGCACCTTGAATTTCCAAATACTCACCGTTCCCAGGACGCCTTTTTTGAGGCGATGGAATATTTCGATGGCCACTTAAAAAAAGCCCCGTAAGACTTTTTTTATTTTCTTTAATATCCCCAAGAGAACCTTGAGCCACCACATCCCCGCCCAAGCGACCAGCTCCAGGCCCTAGATCAATGATATGGTCAGCAAGCTCAATGGTATCCTCATCATGCTCCACTAATAAAACAGTATTCCCTCTTTCCTGAATGGACTTTAATACTTTTAACAAGCGCTGGTGATCCGAAGGATGAAGACCAATACTGGGCTCATCCAGCACATAAAGCACTCCCACTAGAGAAGATCCTAACTGTGTTGCCAAACGAATCCGCTGCATTTCTCCTCCAGAGAGAGTTCTAGAGGGGCGGTCCATGGACAAATAACCAGCCCCCACTTGTTGCAAGTAATGCAACCGGCTTAAGAGCTGTTGAATGATTTTTTCACTTAAAAGAGCCTGGCGACCTTTCAAATTCAACCCTTCCAGAAACTCAATAAGCTCTTGTGCATTTTGCTTTGAAACTTCTGAAATGTTCTTTTCCCCCACAAAAACATTTAAAACTGACTCTTTTAAACGCTGTCCCTGACACACCTCACAAACTTCACGAAGATCTTCTTCTTCCTCCCCTTCAACCCAATGATATCCTATTCCATTGCAAGCCTCACAAGCCCCTCGAGGGTGGTTAAAACTAAACATACGTGGTTCCATTTCAGGAAAACTATAGCCACATTCAGGACAAGCATTTCTAAGTGAGTAAAGTTTGGATATTTTTCCTTCTTTAGACTCTATCACAACCAAACCATCTGTAAGTTCCAAACTCAACTGAATGCTTTCTTGCAAACGCCCCCGATAGGATTCTTCGACCAATAAACGATCTATCAATATATCAATATCATGAGGTTTTCTTTTATTCAGTTTAGGAGCTTGAGCCAGCTCGACCCACTTTCCATCAACACGCGCCCAAACAAGTCCCCTTTTGGACCATCTTTCAAAATCTTTAACAAATTCCCCTTTCTGTTGGCGAGCAACCGGAGCCAAGACCAAAAAACGTGTTCCTCTGGGAAGCTCCATAACAGACTGAACAATCTGCTCGGGCAACTGAGAACTCACTGGTCTTTTATGAACAGGGCAATAAGGAGTCCCCACTCGTGCAAAAAGCAAACGAAGGTAATCATAAATTTCTGTCACCGTTCCCACAGTGGAACGTGGATTGGTATTAATGGTTTTCTGATCAATGGCAATAGATGGGGAAAGCCCTAGGATGGCATCCACTTCTGGTTTTTTAAGTTGTTCCATAAATTGTCGTGCATAAGCTGAAAGACTCTCAATATAACGACGTTGTCCTTCTGCATAAATAGTATCAAAAGCTAAGCTGGACTTTCCACTTCCACTAAGCCCAGTGACCACAGTGATCTTATTCCTAGGAATCTTTACAGAGATATTTTTAAGATTATGCTCTCTAGCTCCTCGAACTTCAATTCCATCAAACATGAAAACCGTTTGGAACCCCTTTAACGAGAACACTCACCGCATTGTGAGGGTGAAGGCTTTCCTGATGTTCCACTTTAATAAAATAGTCCACAACTTCATCATGTTGGTCCAAAGCCTCTTTTATAAAACGAGCCGCATCCTCACAAAACATCAGATGATTAGCATTAAGGCGAGCAAATTCTTGTTCATCAATTCTTTTAACAGCCGCCTGAACGGGCGTATGAAGAGCTTGTTCCACCACATCAATCCACTTTATAAAATTCATTTCTTTTTTTACTTGAATTTTAATGTCAGCATAACTTCTTTGAGCATGAGGAGTGGCTGCTAAGCCCTCCTCTTGAAGCCAGGTCTCCACCTCTGAAGCACTGACAGACCCTTTGCCCTGGAACTTTTCTTTAAACTTTTTAACTATAAGCTGGCGGGCCAAGGCAGCTGAACAGGGACAGGTGCTTGAATAGGCCACCTGCAGCCCTAAAATATAAGTCACTTCTCCTCCAACCATTTGAGCCTCAACAAAAACAGGATACTGACGCCACCCCATTTTTTCACTCAACAAAGCTTTTCTTTTAAGAGGCAACTCAAATGACGTCCTAAAAAAAGACGACTGGCTCAATCCTTTCTGAGAAGAAATAAAGTCATTTAAAAGATTTTTCAAAACTTCCAGAGATAAAACATTTTTTTCTAAACTATCCTGTAAAGACAAGTAAAGGCGAGACATGTGAATGCCTTTAGCCTCCACATCTTTCAAGTCCACAAAGGCAGAAATTTGAGCAGGAACGGTCATCTCTTTGAGACCTACCTGAATGCGGAGAGGCATCTCAATGGCACTCATTCCCACTTTTTCAATGGGGCTCAGAACAGAAGCCTTCACTTCATGAGAAATGTCTGGAAGACTTGAAGATTCTTCTGGATCCATAAATAAACTCACACCCACTCCTCTCCTTTAAGTTCCCCCCTCTTTTATCAGGAAACTCTCGAAATAGCTAGCCCTCCTTAAACTTTCAAGGCTTCTTAAAATAATTTTGATTCACTGAATACCCACCCTTATTGCTTAAATGAAAAGTGTTACTGAAATTTCTTTTTTGAGAAACCCTAAAGAGAGTCCATTTTTAAGACAGACTATCAATACGCCCCATTGCGCATCACGCCGCATCTCTTATTGAGGGATGCCACTATAAGTCATTGAAATAAGTGGCGATTATCAAGCCTCTTCACTGAGAACACCCGTCTTAAAACTGGACATTTTCCTCCTTTGATCAAATTTTTCTGGATTAGCAAAATAAGTCTAAAGTCCAGACTCCAAAAGCCCGATTCATTAGGTATTAGGTATAATGATGGCTGTGAAGTATGTGCTCGTTTTTTCTTTATTAATAACAT
>RFKI01000080.1 GCA_003694355.1 Bdellovibrio sp. | reverse complement strand
AACTCTGCTTTTTAGATATCCAGAATGACTTCGCATTGATCCGAAATTATCGTCACTAAGACGCACCAAATCGAAACAAAATAAGGGTGTAGATATTATTAGTCACAACCTGGTTGCCTCATTATCCCATCACTGTGTTAAATTGAAACGTTTTTTATCGAGAATATTTCGATTTAACAGGGGGCGTGTTCTCCCCAATAACAAACCGTTTATAGACCATCTCTTTAACTTTATGTATTTTACTTAAAAACTTACAAATGAGTTAAGGAGTTCACAATGGAAAAAAGCCTGCAAGACACCTATGCTCCTCATAGCATCTGCTTTGGTTGTGGCCCCTCCAACTCAAAGGGTCTTCAAATCAAGTCTTTTCCTACCCCTAAAAACCCAGACCTTGTAACTGCCACGTGGACTCCCTCGCCTCATCATGAAGCTTTCCCTGGCATGTTAAATGGTGGCATTATCGGCTCTCTTCTTGATTGCCACAGTAACTGGACTGCTGCTTATACTTTAATGCGTCACCAACAATTAAAATCACCTCCCTGCACCGTCACAGCTCGATACACCATCAATCTCTTAAGACCTACGCCATCTCACCAAAATTGCTATCTTGAAGCCCGCCCTCAAAAAGTGGACTCCGATCGTGTTCTTGTGGAGGCCAAGCTCTTTTCAGGAGAAAAACTTTGCGCCACTTGTGAAGGACTTTTTGTAGCCATTAAGGAAGGGCACCCCGCTTACCATCGCTGGGGATGAGATTGACGGCTGTTTAACAAAAATTGGCTCTTCAGGTCTCTCTATTATATGCCATAAAAAATTTAGTAATATCAATTGCTTATGATATATCAGGGGGGTTGTTTTATGGCTTCCAAATTGCTCTATAAAAATAAAAAAGAGGAGGCCCCCATGAAGTTTCTATATGTTCTTTTAACAACAACTCTTTTACTGTGTTTGTCATATACTGGCTTGGCTGCCCCCTCTCCGAAATCTTCAACTGTCAAATACACCTATGAAACCTCCGATTTAAAAGTGATTGGTCATGGAAAAGATATCAATGCCGCTCGTTCCAATGCCTCTGAGGCTTGTTTCGACTTACGCATAAAACAGTTCCAAAAAGTGCGAGGACACCTGCCTGACGAAGAACAAGTTCTTTACATCATTGACTCTTGTGTAAATATTTAAAAACTTCTTGAAGAATTTCATAAGCTCTATTTAAATAACCCTTATGAAATTAAAGCTCTTTATCGTTTTGCTTTTTACTCTGCCCCTTTTTGCTTGCCTTGAAGGTGCCAACGAAGACTTTACAAATATTTCTGTATCTGATGTCCTGGTCGATTGCCAAAGTGCTTCAGCTACGGAATGCACTTCAAATAATGCCGGCGCAAGAGTCTATGTGGGATGGAAAAAAGGCTCTCTTTCCATAAGTTCCTGCGAGTCCACGCTTTCTAATATCGCCCTCGACTTTTCCTCTTATTTTGAGGCTTTTGGGTCGGGAATCACTTCTTACGAAGGCTCTCCTTACTTTCGTCTTACAACCACCATATCCAGCTGGCAAAACAGCTCTGGCGCTGTGATAACCCTTGAAAACACTAGTTACACACTATGTGGTTTTATTGATCTGAATAATAATGGATACTTAGACTCCAACCTGAATGAGCCTGTTGCCATTCAAGACAATATTTACCCTGGTACTATCGAAGTAACTTTTGACAACTGGACCGACCCCTTTTTACTCAGGAGAGCTCAATGAAAAAAGGCATCCTCACTAAAGTTAAAGAATGGCTTATCGGAAAGTCTCCAGATATTTTTGATGAAACAGGGCATGTGCGCCACCGATTTCCCGATAAAAAATGGCAAGAGTGGGATAATCGTTTCAAAGGCCCAGAATATAACTGGAAAAATCATTCAGGAAGAAGACCTCACACGAACTAAAACTCTTCTTTTACAATTTCTTCTAAATTATCTAAAAGAGTATCCTTATCTTTAATTTGATTTTGAAGTTGATACTCATAAATTTGTTCCAGAAGAAAAGACATGCGAGGTCCTATAACAGTCCCCATTTTTTTTAAATCATGACCATTAATTAATGGCTTCGGAAGATGGCCTGTTTGTTTGTCCAAAAGCGACAGGTAATATCTCTCCAAAGAATCTAGATCTTTTTGCTCAAGGCCGTCTATACTTCTTTTCAATCGAGCAAGGTACAACAACTCTTTACCAAGAGGTTCATCTAAAAGTTGTACAGCCTTAACATATCTCTCCGCTTGAAGAAATTCTTCTAACTCCTTAACCCCCTTCACAAAAAAACTCCACTCCCTTAAAAAAGCATTAGAGCACCTCAATTCCTTTAAAGACTTTTTAGACATTGAAAAACGCTCTTCAAAGTCCTGAAGAACATGAGGCAACAAAAACAAAGCCCATAAAAAAGATTCTCGCTCCAAAGCCTTATGAAATGC
Organism: Bdellovibrio sp.; assembly: GCA_003694355.1. Lineage (GTDB taxonomy): Bacteria > Bdellovibrionota > Bdellovibrionia > Bdellovibrionales > UBA1609 > J124. The sequence continues at coordinate 7,342 of RFKI01000080.1, read as the reverse complement.
CTTTTTCAAAAAGGGCCAGTAAGCTTCAGTCCCTTTCAAAAAAGGAAACAAAACCTGAAACAAAGAGCATGACATTAGCTCATAAATGCCTCTGGATTTGAAATGAAGAATTTTATTAAGCTCCTGAAACACCCTCTCTTTTGAGATTTTTAGAATTAAAGGGGCTGTTTGCTCAATGGCTTTTCTGGTCTGAGGCTCTATTTCAAAGTCCAGTTGAGCTGCAAAGCGAATGGCTCTAAGGACCCTGAGATGATCCTCCTGAAAACGAACAAGAGGATCTCCCACAGTTTTTAACACTTTTTTTTGAAGGTCCCTCAAACCTCCCACAAAATCTAATAGCTCCATCTTAAATGGGTCCCAAAATAAAGCGTTTACCGTAAAATCTCTTCTTAGAGCATCTTCTCGAGGGTCATTGGTGTGCTCTATCTTTTGAGGATGACGGCCATCCTGATATGCCCCCTCCTTTCTTAAAGTGGCAATTTCCACCTGAAACCCCTCTAAAGGCAGAATGGCAATTCCAAAAGATTTCCCCACTTCCAAAGCTTCAGGAAAAAGTTCAAACATATCTTTCACAGAGGCTGCTGTAACCAAATCAAAATCTTTAGGCATTTTACCCAAAAGAAGATCTCGAACACTTCCACCTACGAGCCAAACAGAGAACCCATTAGAAGATAGCTTCTTCAAAATAGGCTGGATTTTGGCCCAATGAGGGTGTTTTCCCAAGAGTTGTGGTATTTGTTGAGGTTTGATATGAACCATGGAAGTATTATGTTACACAAAATCTGAAAGATCAAAGAGGTTTTGGGGTGGTGGTTAAACTTTTAGAAAACCTGATTCAGGAAGCTGGCTTCGAACATTTTAACTGGGTTCCTCTCAGAAAACCTTTATCTATGGATATTTATAAAGCATGGGTTCAAGAAGGACTTCATGGAGAAATGCACTACCTAAAAGAACATCTCCCTTTTAAAGAAACTCCTCAAAAACTTCTTCCCTCAGCTCAAACGGCTATTGTTTTCGCGGTTCCTTACCAACCTCACCCTTTTCCTTCTACTCCTCTTCCATCACTAAATATAGCCGCCTATGCCAAGGGAAAAGATTATCATCTATGGCTTCAAAAAAAACTAAAACATCTTTGTAAAGAGCTCCAAAAACACTTCCCCCAAGACTTATTTCTCCCCATGACTGATTCCAAACCTGTTCTGGAAAGAGACCTGGCTGTTCAAGGAGGACTTGGGTGGATTGGAAAAAACTCTTGCCTTATTGTGCCTAAAAAAGGCAGCTATTTTTTTATCGCCGAAATTTACACGACTTTAACCTTGAACTCCCGAAGCATCCCCAATCTGTCCACTGACCTTTGTGGGCGCTGCACACGCTGCATAGATGCTTGCCCCACAAAAGCCCTTCGACCCAATCGCACTATGGACGCAAGAAGGTGTATCTCTTATATGAATATTGAAAGCAAGTCCATTCCGCCTCCTGAACTTAGAGCTTCTTGGGGAAGCTGGTTCTTTGGCTGTGACATCTGCCAACAGGTGTGCCCCTGGAATATTAAAGTTTATGGCGCCCCCTCCACTCCCTCTCCTTCCCGAGAGGGGCTGATTAGAGATCTATTATGGATTTTAAAAAGTTCTAACAAAAAGCTCTTAAAAACCTTAAAGGACACCCCATTGATTCGGGCGCGAGCAACTGGCCTAAAAAGAAATGCCATGATCATAGCCACTCACTTTAAGCTTCATGAACTCAAAGAAGCTGTGATGGAATATATAGACCACCCGCAACTTGGAGAACTTTCCAACTGGACCCTGAAACAGATTGACTCTGCAAATTCCTCATCAGTTGAACATTCTCCCTCATCCCTTCATACTTAAGATATGGAAGAGTACCAGCCCGTTAAAGTAGAAGTTTTTAAAAAAGATCAGCCTGTTTTATTTAATGTTTATTTAAAAATAGGAGATCGATTTTTACTTTACTGTCGCAAGAATACAGTTTTTGAAGCCAAACGCCTGAATAAACTCCTCGAAAAGAAATTACCGGCCCTCTATATTCTCTCATCTGAAAAGCATCTCTATAAACAATACTTAAACCAAAGACTGAATAACCTTCTTGAAAATAAAAAGCTTCCTCTTCAAACTCGATGTGAGCTCATCCAAGAAGCTCTTCAAGACCTCATTGAAAGTTTTATTAAAAAACCTCAAGATGAAATACTTTACCAAAAGCTTCTTTTTGCAGGACTCAAGTATGGCGACTTTCTCTATAATACTTCCGGGGCCTTTTTATCCATATACCCTGTCTCCGTCCCCAATAGTCCACTCTTGGCTCATAGCCTACATGTTGCCACCTTAGCTCTTGGTATTTTAAGAGAAACCAATTTCAACCAGGAGAACCATAGAACTCACCTTGCTGTTGGCGCCTTTCTCCACGACATTGCCCACTTTTATACAGGGTTTGATATCACACAAAACCCAAAAGCTCTTTCCGAAGAAAAACAACATGACTACCGAAAACACCCTAGAGATGGGGCTCTAAAACTAAAAGAACTTTCTTTTTTCAACCCTTTAATAGCTAAATTAGTTCTACAACATGAAGAAAAAATAGATGGGTCCGGCTTTCCACAAAAACTTACAGAAAAAAATATTGAGCCTCTGGCTCTAATCATTGGTGTGGCAAATGCTTTTGACAAACTTATTATTCAAGGCACCCCACCCAAAGATGCCTTAAAAAAGATGCTGATTAACTCCGTAGGAGAATACCCTCTAGACTTTTTGCAAGCCCTACAGTCTTTCCTTAAGAAAGAGAACCTAGCCCCTCTTTAACCTTCTTACTTTTCCTAAAAACTAGGCGCTGGCAAAATTCTTGTTAGCAAAATCCCAGTTCACCAAGTTCCAAAAAGCTTCAACATATTTAGGACGAGCATTTCTATAATCAATGTAGTAGGCATGCTCCCACACATCACAAGTCAACAAAGGCACATCAGATGTGGTGAGAGGAGTTTGAGCATTTTGTGTCTGCACAACACCAAGACTCCCATCTGACTTTTTAACAAGCCAAGTCCATCCTGAACCAAAAAGAGTCGCTGCTTTTTGACTAAACTCTTCTTTAAATTTATCAAAGCTGCCCCATTGATTACGAATGGCTTCTCCTAAAGCTCCCTGAGGCTCCCCCCCCCCATTAGGACTTAAAGAATTCCAGTAAAATGTGTGATTCCATACTTGCGCCGCGTTATTAAAAACGCCTCCTTCACTTTTTTTAATAATTTCCTCTAAAGGCATAGAAGCCATCTCCGTGCCTTCAATTAAGGCATTTAACTTTGTCACATAACCATTATGATGTTTTCCATAATGATATTCCAAAGTTTCACTTGAAATATGAGGTTCTAAAGCATTTTTTTCATAAGGAAGAGCAGGTAATTCAATAGCCATAATAAAGCCTCCGTGGTTAAATTGATTAATGACATCTTAATAATATCCTCATTCTTAAGCCCGTTATTATAATTATTTTTCCTGTGAAAGCCAATATTATTTGAGTTTCTTGCCTCATAGATGCTTTTTTGTTACTTCTTGTTGCATGAAAAAAGTTATTGTTCTTTTAATAACTTACTTTGCTTCCTTTCCTCTCTGGGCCTTCCAGGCAGAAGGTTATATTGTTAGCTGCTCCTATAAGTATAACTGCCTAGAGCTAACCTCTATAGATATTCAAGAAAATATTCTCCCCATCATTCCTAAAAACAAAGCCACACGAAAAGCTCTTCAAAGGCTCTCCCCAGGAGACTTTCTTTCCGGACTCGCTACCATTAACAGCAAATACCATCATCTTCAGCTCAAAAGCATTGACTATGTAGGGCTTCAAAAAATGATTGGTCTATGGGAAGACCCCATCAATCAAACCATGTACAATTTTTATACTCCCACAGTGGGGTATAAATGCAGAAAACCGTGCCAGAAAAACATAGACCTTTTCCACTATCAAATAGCTCCTCTTGAAAAAACAAAGTCTTGGCTTATTATTTTTATCCAATCCAATGTGCAATCAGGAGAAATGCGCTTTCTAAAAGCCAATACCATAAAGATATCCATCCCTGAAAAAGCTCAAACCAGGACTTTTTTTCTTTTAAAGAAAATCAACCCCTATGGGGGGGAAAGCCATGAGCTCTAAGAAGGATGATCCTCGCCTTAGAGACCTCCTTCAAGAAGCGCCTCAAACTTTTTACTTTTCCCTTTTAGGTTATCCGGACGATGAAGGCATCCTCATTAACAAAGGACGACCCGGAGCCAAAGAAGGTCCTGATAAAATCAGAGAGTATCTTTATCGTATGACCCCACCCCTTTCTCTTTCATCCAATTTTTCTTTGAAAGATCATGGGAATATAGATACCTCCCTGTCTCTTTGGGATCGTCATAAAGAAGCCCAAAAAAAAGTTTCCTCTCTTTTAAAAATACCCCATAATCTCCCCATTACTCTAGGTGGAGGCCATGACTACGCCTATCCTGATGGAGCCGCTTTTCTTGAAACCTTTCAAGACAACCCTCTTGTCATTAACTTTGATGCTCATCTAGATGTACGCCCCGTTCCCCCTGAAGGCCCTTCCAGCGGAACTCCCTTTTTTCGTCTTCTAAACGAAGATATCCCTTTCACCTTCTATGAAATTGGCATTCAAGAGCAATGTAATAGCCAAGCCCATTTGCAGTGGTGCCTTGAAAAAAAAGTAAGAGTTATTACTCATAACGAAATCCTTCACTCCAACAAAAGTCTCTCTTCTCTTGTTTGTCAAAATATGGGAGAAGACTTGCTAAAACCTCGCCCCACCTTTATTAGCATTGACATTGACGCCTTCTCATCTTCTTATGCCATGGGGTGCAGTCAGTCCTGGCCCTCAGGCCTCAATCCTGATGAATTTTTAAAACTCTTTTCTATTCTTGTGCAACGACTGGATGTTAAGCTTCTTGGCATCTATGAAGTATCTCCCCCTCTAGACTTTGATGGACTCACCTCCAAACTAGCTGCTCTTATTATCCATCACTACATTCAAGCTTCTTTAATTAAAAAGAAGGGGACTTCCTTATGAAAGAAAAGCCTCCTGTTCACTATATCAGCTACCTGAAAATTGATGAGCTTCTTTCTCTGCAAAAACCTCTAAGCTTTCAAACCTCCCATCCCTGCCATGATGAAATGCTCTTTATCATCACCCATCAAGTTTATGAGCTCTGGTTTAAACAAATCCTTTTTGAAGTGGATCGACTCTTAAACATTTTTAGACAACCCAAAATCAGCGAAACCAATATGGGAACCATTGTGAGCTCTCTACGCCGAATCACTGAAATCCAAAAGGTCCTCATCCAACAAATTAATATTTTAGAAACCATGACACCTCTGGACTTTCTAGACTTCCGCAACTTAATCTTCCCAGCTTCAGGCTTTCAAAGTTTCCAATTTCGAGTGCTTGAAAATAAGTTAGGACTTAAAGAGTCTATGAGACTTTCCTACAATGATAAACCTTATCATGCTCACTTTTCAGAGGAGAAAGCGAAAGAACTCCAAAAGTTGGAGCAGGAACTTTCTCTCTTTGAAGGCGTAGATCATTGGTTAGCTCGCACCCCCTTTCTTCAAATCGAGGACTTTAACTTCTGGGAACTTTATAAACATGCTGTTCGAGACCTCTTCAACCAGGAGAAAGAAACTCTTCTTTCTCACCCGCACCTTTCTGAAGATGACAAAACAAGAAACTTAAAAATTATAGAAAATAACTTTTCCTCTTTTGAGGCTCTCTTTGATGAAAACAAATATCAAGAACTTCGAAAAAAGGGGGTGTGGAGACTTTCCTACAAAGCTGTTCATGCGGCTCTCCTTATTCAGCTTTATCGAGAACAACCTGTTTTTCAGATGCCTTTTCAAATCATTACTGAGCTACTCAATATGGATGAACTCATGACCCAATGGCGATATCGGCATGCTCTGCTTGCGCGACGTATGCTAGGAACCAAAATGGGAACGGGGGGATCTTCTGGAAGCGCATATCTTCAAGCCTCAGCAGAGCAACATAAGCTCTTTAACGACCTTTTCCAGCTAACAACCTTTTTTATACCAAAAACCAAGCTTCCACCTTTGCCGAAAAACATTGAAAAGCAAATGGGATTTTCCTCTTTAAAGTCATAAAAAACGCAACTCAACTTCTTGAAAACACTCAAACTGATGTTTGAAAAAAGGAAGAAATCTTCTTTTCCAAAAGATTCTCCTTCACAGGCTCAAGCAGTTTTTTATAATCATATTCAGTCTTCCAAACAGGATTGTGGTCTTTGTCAATTAAAACGGCTCGCACTCCTTCTACAAAATCAGAGTCTTCACAAAACCTCTGAGCCACTGACCACTCTTCAATAAAAAGTTCTTTTAAAGAAGAATATGATTTTTGAAGATAATAAAAAGAAAACTGTTTTGAAAGTGGGGAAGCCTTTTTATATGTTTCACTACATAATTCAAAACTTTCCCGTTTGTCTAGCACTTGAAGCAAGTTAGAGTGAGCCGTTTCAAAATCAGAAACACTGAGCGCCTGCTCGATGGCCTTTCGATCCTGGAACAAATCACCCTCTTCCTGATCTACAGATAAAGACCGCTCCTGAAAGAAAGAGGCTAACAAGGTTTTATCTTTTTCCAAATTTTTTTCAAAAGAAAGGCTTAACAGGTCATTAATAATTTGTTCTCGTTCCTGGTTTTCAACCAGAAATTGTGCAAGCCCTAAACTTAAAACATCTGAAAAAGACAAGCGATATCCTGTCATTCCCAAAAAGACGCCCAGCTTCTTTAAGGGAGATAAAAAGTGCCGAGCTCCCACATCTGGAAAAAATCCAATGCTCACCTCTGGCATGGCCATAATGGTATTTTTCGCAATCACTTTTATATGACAGGCACTCAGGAGCCCCATCCCTCCACCCATTGTAATACCATGGGCCCAGCAAATCAGTGGTTTAGGGTAATTGTAAAGAAAGTAATCAAAAAAATATTCTTCGGCAAAAAACTCTTTAGCATAGTTTTCGTTCTTATCAAGAAGTTCTTGAACCAATCTTTTAACATCACCTCCGGCACAAAAAGCCTTGTCCTGATTAGAAGAAATCAACACCGCTACAATGTCGGGATCTTGCGCCCATTTCTCAAGCTGCTCTCGCATCCTTTGATACATGGATAAGTTAATGGAATTTAAAGCCTCTGGTCGGTTTAAAACCACAACCCCCAGGGCCCACTTCTCTTTTCTTTTTTCTTCAAAGATAACGGGTTCCATAAACCTTCTTCTCTTAAGATTTCGAAATGTATCATGTGTTCAACACTTGGCCAAATAAATTCCCTTTTCTTATTT
>RFKI01000079.1 GCA_003694355.1 Bdellovibrio sp. | reverse complement strand
GATTATTATAACAGTACTGAAACGGCTCTAGGCTCCTGTGACTTCAATCCTGACAATGACCCCTCTTTAGGAACCGCTCAGGATGGTGGAGCGACAAAAATGAGAGCTCTACAACCTGCTCTCCAAACGGGCATATCCAATAACAACACCGAAAGACGCTTTGGTCTTTACATGAGTGTGGCAGGAGATGTGAATAAAGATGGAGGAGAAGACCTCCTTGTCACAACGCCTGATGAATCCCTCACCACAGCACAATACATTGGAGCTGGTTATCTTTTCTATGGTCCTCTTTGCGGAGATGACAATAGCTCAACCGTGAACACGGCCGTTCAAAATGAGTCCCAACTCAATATCCAAAACGATGGCTCCACCTTCAGCTTTGATACAGACTGCAATTTAGGGGCGTCAAGCAAACCACCTTTTCAAAAGTTTATTGTTAAAGACGCTCAGGCCAATAACCATTTTGGAGCCACTCTCCTGGGGGCCCGCAAGGGAACGGGAGATATCAATGGAGACGGTTATGACGACATTGTCATAGGCTCTTGGCAATGGGATAATCCTGTTACCTCTCAGACTCATCTTGGACGAGGCGTGATCTTTTTTGGACACAGTTCTGGTCTTCACACCAATGACTTGCCCAGCACCAGCTCCACAATAGACAGTGCAGGAAAAGTCAGGCCCTTTTCTCTAATTCCCCAATTTACAGGAAACAACCTGGAATTTTTTAAAGTTCCTTTAAGTGGTGGAGATCTGAATGGTGATAATACTTTTGATTTTATAGTGCCCTCTCAAACACACGACGGGCAAGGCAATCAAAAAGGAATTGATATTGGAGCGTTTTTACTCTTTTACTAGGAGGGAAGAAACTAGATGAGACCTTTTGTTTTCTATCTCTTCTCCTTCGTTTCACTTTTGGCTTTAAGCTCTTGTAAAAGTGATAATGCCACACCCATTATTATCCCTCCAGGAGCCGAGATCAACTTCAGCGTAGAAAATTTTGTGTACTACTCAGATGATCGCTATGAAATCTTAGCTCGATCAGTGGGAAATGATAACCAACACCTTATTACCCTTCTAGATGTTACGCCTCCTCAAGAAGAAAAATTAGACCCGCAAATCAAACACTCCCTTGTGGTTCCCAAAGACACCACGGTAACTGGACCTGTGATCCTACAAGTGAGCATGGACTACCACAATATTGATTTTTATGCCATCACCTACAATGAAGGTTTTGCCAAACCAGGTATTATTTCCACTCTCACTTATCAACTGCTTGCCAACTATCCTGACCGCTCTCTCAAGACATATAAAGAAGAAGAGATTTCTGAAATCACCTCTTACATCGAGCAGTTTGCCAGTGAAAAAATGGATCTTTTCGGACTGAGCTTTCAAATGGATCCCATTTTACTCTTTAACTTCTTAAGAAACGGTTTGGCTGCCGATACTGATTTTCTGAATTTTCTTAAAAAGTTCAATATCCATTTTCAGTTAGACAGCAATGGCAATATTGTTCCGAACACACCTCAACCTTTTGGCTATTTTAATTCTCCACCTGTTTTAGACACCATCAACTCCCCGCCAACTGGAGAACCCATTATTGGTAAGGAAGACTACCAATTAGAAGTGAGTGTAAAAGCTGTGGACCCCGATGGAGACCTCGTTTTCTATGCTTGGAGATTAAATAACAAACTTGTCTTAAAAGACCTGCAAACCTATGTTTGGACACCTGGATTCTCAGATGCTGGCACTTACAAACTGGATCTTGTGGTGTCCGATGGAGGTCCCGCTGTTGTTTTTAGCTGGGATCTGATTATTAACAACAATAACCGAAAACCCACACTCTCCGTTGTAAATGGTTCTTGTGCCACAACAACTCCTGAAGTGACCAGTGTGACCAATAAAGCTCCATGGGTGTGCGATTTTACCGTTACAGATCCAGATGCCACCGTGAGCACATCAAGCAGTCCCGAAGTAATCTATTGGGATCTTATGAACACAGGGTTTTCCAGCCCACCAACTCTTATACAACTGGATGACAACGGCAATGTTCTCAATCAAGTGACTCTTAACCCTGCAAACTCGGCCGTTTCCCTTCAAACACCTCTTTTTGATACTCAACAAACCGCTAAAGTCCGCATCCAATGGGCGCCCGATAACAAAGATGCTAAAGACTCCCTAAGCTCTCCCAGAAATATTGACCTTCGAGTGAACGACGGCCACTTTGGTTTTACGTTTTTTAATTCCAATGTGAAAGTGATTGATGAAAACACCAACCCTGTTTTAAAACTTTTTTCAGATGGAAAAGAACTTCATATAACATCTAGCAATACAACACCTCAAGAAGGCGACTCCTGCCTGCCTTCTTCTGATCCTGTTAATCAGCCTTACACCTATGAGTTTCAAGTGTATGACCCTGAAGCCACTAACAATATCCAGCCTCCTGATCAACTTTCTGTATCAAAGGTTAGTTATTCTGGACAGCCCCAAAGTGAACCAAACCTTTCATCATCTCCCATAAGCACAGACCTCAATACAGGGATTGCCACCTTTTCCTTTGACTGGCTTCCTTTAGAAGGAGACACAAATGTAACTTATACTGTAAATCTGGAAGATGACAGCGGCGGTACAACTCCACAGAACTTCACTCTCACGTCCATTAACCGTAACCAATATGCCTGTTTTTCTCCCTCAACAGCCACCCCCCCATCTGACTTAACCATTAACTCTGATGAAGTAACGAGCACACCCGCCACAGCCAATGCGGAAGACGGAGATGGAGACACTCCACTGATTCGTTTGGAAAATGTGGACCTCAAAGACATCCCGTTCTTAAAAGACTGCAGCTCAAACCCCTCCAAACCTCTGGTCTTTAAACAAAAATATTATGAAACAAACCTGCACTATGATAGTCTCTCCTTAAACAGTTGCTTTGATGGGTCTGCTATTAGTCCCTATAGTGGGGTGATTCAGTTTACACGCCCCCCCACCTATCAAGGCACCTACAGTAACCCCATAACAATTGCTGCGGGCTGGGAGTTTCGCACCGCCAGTTCTCCTTACTTAACATTTCAAACCGTAACGGATATCACCATTGAACCCAACGACCTCCATGTTCTGGTTCCTGTAAAGGCCACTAACAGAACCGTAAACGCCAATCAATTAACTGTTATCTCTGGCTTTCCAAATCTTGTAGCCCAAAATGCAACAGCTCTTTCTGGCGATCGAGGAGTGATTCAAATTTCTTACGATGACAATGGAGATGGCATTCCTTCAGGGGTCGCCCCCAACAACATCACGATTCCTGTGGGCACGATTTTTAAAACAAAAGACACTCTCTCTCCTTCTTTAATACCCGCCGTGCAGTTTGAAAACAGAGACACGATCACCTTTCCTGCAGGACAAGCTTCTTTATCCAATGTTGTGGTCTTTAGAAAACCTTTTACAATTCCTGCAAATACAAATTTCATCCCCACCTTGCCTCTGGCTGATAGTTCCATTTCAATCACCAATCCAGAGGTCCTAAATAGTGACAATAACTACCATATTTTTCCTTACAAAGCGACGGGAAATCAACCAGGTTCTGACCAGTTTACAAGTGACCTTCGAGTCTATGATGCCCAACCCGCCCCACCAGGAACTATAACAGAAATGACCAATCCGATTTCTGGGGTCCTTGTGACAAACCCTTCCACCATTGTTCTAGAAGGTGAAGTTCAAATTACCCGAAATGGAAATACCAGTTCTTTAACGATTGCTAAAGATTTCGAGTTTAAAAGCTCTGATGGGAAAATCTATTTAGCCAATAAAAGTATTGCATTTCCATCGGGTTCCAGCTCCGTCCTGATTCCCGTTCATCGCAAGCTGGTTTTATCCCCAGCAGGCAACGGCACTCGAAAACTCATTCATCAAATGAAAGACTATAACTTTCGACCGATGGCTGACCAAGTTCCTTTAACAACGACAGAAGTCCAGGAAGGCAGTGCGATTTTAAACCTTCTTTTATCCGTCAAAGAACAAGATCCTGCAGACCTTGCAAAGGATCCCGATGATCGATTTACATTTAGCAATCCTCAAGTTAGTAGCAATATTCAAGCTCAAGGAGTCTATGAGCTTTGCCGAACCCCTGCCACTTCGGCTGCAGATATTGGAAGCTGTGCCTTTCCTTGCAGCAGCACCACAGGATTAAGTTTTAACCAGTCACGTGTTTGCTATTTCAGGTACAAACCTGTTACGGCAGATTTCGATAACACTTTTCTGTTTTCCACCACAGTCTCCGACAATGGAGCTTCTAATGGAGAATCCAAGACAACTACACTTCAGTGGACGGTCAAAGCCACAGAGCTGAACGATCCCCCTCAAATCACAGATGCAAGCGGAACCCCACTCTCCGCGCCCTCTTTAACCAACCCTCTGCAGAATGCGCAAAGAGGTCCTGATATCAACGGAGATGGAATTGGGGATGGATACATTTTTGTTGAGGGAGCCACTAGCTCTTTTAAAGTATATAGTTTCGATGTAAACAAATCTATAGACCTTCAAACCGTTCGCTTTCAAATTGTGGGTAACTGTGACGATGCCGACCCGAACAACACCTGTGAAAATGCATCCCCTGCCATTTATGATATTGACAAGGGCATCTGGCGACCAGTTCCCACAGGCATTCAGATTAAAAACATCAAAAACACATCACTCAATAACGTTAATACAAATACTTTTGGAGCAAAAGCGGAAGCTGTTATCGAGTGGACTCCCACAGATGCTGATGCCAAGGCCCTCTCCTCAACTTCTGGGTTTATTCTCCGAGTAAAAGTAGAAGACTCTTTTTCTGCAGGTGTGCCCTATGCTCAAAGAGGATTTGCTTACACACACTTTCTTGTAAAAGTAAAAAATGTGAATAATCCCCCAGCCCTTGCCACCACCTTAACACCACAAACCATTCAGGCGGACACTTACTTTTCTCTTAACTTTTCAATTATAGATAAAGACGCCAATGCTCCAGAAGGGGGCTCTTTTAATACCCAACTAGAGGCCTGTCGAGATGCCCTAGAAAACCAGGCCTATAATACAAACTTTGACCCCAACCCGGGCTTGCCCAACGAATGCCATGCTGTAGCTCCCTTATGGCCAACCGAAATTGTCGACAATTATGACCCTAATTATACAGACAACTTAAGTGTCCCACAATGCAGTTTAAATGGGCAACTCAATTTAGACCTTGCAGTGCCCAAAATTAGCCTTGTAGGAATAAATACGTCTTCATCCCAAATCACCTATAATTATAAAATAGAATGGTGTCCTCAAAAGGGACAGTTAGGCACCCATACTCCAACCATTTATGTGTTCGATAATGGTGATGTGGATAGAGCAGGAAATGTACTTTCCCATATGTCCACTTCAGTGGCACTCAACTTTAAAGTGGTCGCTCCTGTTTTCTTTATAAGTCCCTCCATAGATAATAATGGCAATCCTGTACCTGCCACACTCACTGCGGTGGCCAACCTTCCTAATAACCCCTTTCGTTTCCCTACAATTATCAAAAATTCAAAAGGCAACCCCGTAGAGTATAGCATCACTCAAGCTCCTCGACCCTGCTCAGACCCCTCTGGAAATGGTGTGTGTATGGGCGTTTCGGGAGAATTGCCTGGCACCATCACATGGGTTCCATCACTTAATGACATTGGAAGCACTCATCGCATAGACATTCAAGTACGAGATACCGTAACTGGCGAAACAGATAATGCCTATCTTCTTGTATCGGTTAAATCCCCAGGCGGCGCTCAACCTCCCACCATCACATCCGTTGTCCCGCCCAATAATCCCACCTTATTGGAAGCACAAGCCCAAACATTTACTGTATCTGCAACGGACCCTAACAATGATGCCTTGATCTACACATGGTATGTTGATGGAGAGCCGCTCTCTAATTCTTCGAATACGTTTAACTATATTCCTTCTTTATACAGTGGTAGCGAAGACCCTGATGGGTCTGGGCCGCTGGCCACAGGACAACATAAAGTTCTCGTTGAAGTTTCAGATGGCAACTTTATAGCTTCTCAGGAGTGGACCGTAAATGTATTAAATGTTTATGTGATTCCTTTTAAAAGATTTAATATCACAGAAAGTGTGCCTTTTACGATCAAAAATCTTTCCTGGAAAACTGAAACGCTTATCTACAATCCTTCAGAAAAACGAGATCAAGTGATCTTCTCGGGACATTATGACCGCCTCTTTCCCAACATTGGTTATCTCACAAGACATTTCGTCTGGCTTCTTCAAATTGAAAACAGTAACATTCTCACCAGTTCATTTGCTAACTTTTTTGATAACCTACCCTGGCCTGCTGGAGCGTCCACTCAAAATATTAACTACAACATCAACACTCTAGGAAAAACTGAAATCCTTCTCACACCGCAAGGAAATCGCAACGGCCCCTTTAATACCTCATCGGTATCTGCAAAAGCTCCAGAAGATCTCTCTACTATAGCCAGTGTCTCTAGCTGTACAAGCAGTTGCCCTCCTTTACATTACAAGGGTCATAAAAGATACGGATCTCTGTTAACGGCTTATCAAAAATCAGGAAATAGTGAATATCTATTTTATTATGAAAATGGTTCTCTTTACAAAGAAGTGAACTTTACGAAATCCTCTCAAACACCGATATGGAACGCCCCAGCTGGAGAGGTTGTTTCTGCCATGAGCATTCTGGAATCTCAAAATCAGCTTTATGTGACAACTTATGATCCTTCCAGTGAAGTGAGTAAACTCTACATCTTTGACACCATCAATGGAACGCTACTTGTTAGCTTAACTCTTAATGACGGAAGCACTGATTTCTTAAGACCCTCAGCTCTTGCCACCAATGAAACCGACCAAAAAGTTTATATTTACTTAAGCGGTGTCGGAGAACTGGCCATTGTGAATGCAGCGCTTGGCACTCCTGGTCCTGCTGATATCTCTTATGCCTTTAAAGCTGAAATCAACCCTTCTAATGATGCTCCTCAATCTGGGCAAAAACTGGTCTATAATCCAAACACACAAATCCTTTATGGTATAAGCACAGACTCACAACAGGTTTACTCTGTGGATATGAGCAATACTTCTATTTACACCTCTGCAGCCGAGTCTAAAGTTCATGCCATATGGATAAACCCAGAAACCAATTTCATTATTCTCGTAGACCGAGAAAAAGGAACAGTTTTTAAGGGCATGTAAATTTACATTATAACCTTAAAGAGTTCTAAAAATTGGAAGAGATTTGAAGACAGGGGGCGTTCATTTTATTAAGCTCCTATGATAAATACAACTTTTAAACTTTCCGACTTGACCAACACAATGGTCGAGCTACTTATTGTATCTGCTATTCAAAGCGTGATAACCTAAATCATGTTCCGCATAGTATGGATATCCAGCACCAGTGTAATCCTCTGTATTGCCTTCTCCTTACAAGCCAAACAAAAGAAAAAAAATCTCTGGGGCCCCGACCTCCCTCCCATTGAAGCGCCTTCAGGAAAGGAAGAAAGTCCCAATATCGCAAACCCTGAACTCCAGTCTATCACTCAATCTGTCACTTCAAAGAGTATGCAAGTAACTGGAGAAACGGAAGGCCTCTTTCTGATACGCGTTCCAAAAGGAAAAAAAGTGCCCTTTGGAAAATATATTCTTTTTATTCGTCCTTCTCAGGACGGAATTGATATTCTTGCTCAAGGAAAAGTTCAAGGCCAACAAAATAACACACTCTTTGTAGAACTTCTTTCAAAAACGGTCATGAAAGTACCTTAT